>JALUZN010000220.1 GCA_027011835.1 Draconibacterium sp.
TTTGGAACCGAAGTTATTTTTGCCCAAACCGATACGTCGTTTGTAAAAGTGCCGGTAAATCTTAATCGGTTTTTGCAGGTTGTGGCAGAAAACAACTTACAATATGCGGCAGAAAAATACAGCGTTCAAATTTCGGAAGCAGCCATTGAGATGGCACGGGTTCTCCCCGACCCCACTTTTTCGTTCGATTGGTTAGAGAATCGGGAGGAGAGAGTGCGGAGCGGATTTGGCTACGCATCGGAACTGGGAACAACTGTTGAATTTGGAAAACGACGGGCACGAATAGACCTTGCCGAAAGCGAACTGAGCATGACACAAGCTCAACTCGACGACTATTTTAGAAATTTAAGAGCCGATGCAACACTCGTTTTTTTAGAAGCTGAAAAGCAAAATCAACTCTATTTAATAAAACAGAAGTCGTTTACCACAATGAAAAAACTTGCCGATGCCGATAGCATTCGTCTTGCATTGGGAAGCATTATGGAAACCGATGCAATACAGAGTAGTCTTGAAGCAGGAATGTTGTTAAACGAGCTGTTACAGGCATCGGCCAGCAGAAAAAATGCGCTACACGAACTCAATCTAATTGCAGGCGTTGTCTCAGTCGATACACTTTTTACTCCTGAAATAGAGTTTAACGGAATTTTAAGAAGTTTCGATTTAAGCAGTTTAATAAATATGGCTGTGCAAAATCGTTCCGACGTTGTAGCAGCTCAATTAAACATGGAGATATCGGCAAAAAACACAAAACTTGTAAAACGCGAACGACAAATGGATTTAGATGTTAAGTTGGGTTTTGAAAACGATTTCTCAATTCCAAATTCCGGGTCGGGTGCTAAAATTATCTCAGCAGGTGTTGGAATTCCGCTTAAGTTTTCGAACTTTAATCGAGGCGATATTACATCTGCCGAATTTATGGAGCAACAAACAGAAAAGCAGTACAGCTTTGTAAAACAGAAAATTACAACCGAAATCATTAAGGCATACCACTATTTTCTATCAACTGAAAAGCAGGTAATTAATTTTCAAGACAACTTACGAAAGCAGTCGGAGCACGTTTTAAATGGTAAAATATACAGTTACGAACGTGGCGAAACATCGTTACTCGAGGTGTTAAATGCCCAACGTACTTATAACGAAATTCAATCGTCGTATATAGAAATACTGGTGGAAAACTATACCGCACTTGTTGAATTAGAACGTGCTGCCGGCATTTGGGATATTCAGTTTTAACGACACAATAAAACACCTCGAAATGGGCACTTTTACCGAAGGAACTTCGGAATCTAAAATAATAGCATGCCTTTAAGTTGAAATATTTTTAACACCTTTGTATTATTAGACTAATGTAGAAAAACCATAACTTTATGAAAAAACTAATCTTTATTTTCAGCTTGTTTCTGATTATCTCATTTCCTTCTCAAACAGATGCAAAAAACCATGTAAAAATTGCTACAATCGGAGCTGTTTCACCACAATTCGAACAAGGTACTTCGCCCCAAATAATGGTTGACGCAATGATTAAATTCTGGAAAAAAGAATTGGCACAGGTACTTCCCGACGAACCCGATTTAATTGTTTTGCCAGAGATATGCGACTGTCCACGAGGTTTGACAACAAAAGAACAAATTGAATACTATGAAGTTCGAAAAAATCAGGTTCAGGATTATTTTATTACTGTGGCAAAAACAAACAGTTGCTATATTGCATTTGGCACAAGACGACAAGTAAACGACGGAAGCTGGCGAAACTCGTGTGTTATTATCGACCGAGCCGGAAAGATAAATGGAATTTACAATAAAAATTTCCCAACAATTGGCGAGATGGAAGCCGGTATTAAAGCAAGCAACGAAGCTCCGGTTTTTAAACTCGATTTCGGGACGGTTGGCTGTGCCATTTGTTTCGATTTGAATTTTAATGAATTGCTAAAAAAATATCAACAATCTCAACCCGACATTATTATTTTCTCCTCGATGTATCATGGTGGGCTAATGCAAAATTACTGGGCATATTCAACCCGGGCATTTTTTGTGAGTGCTTTGGGAACGAGAACAGCACCTTCAGAAATTCGCAATCCGTTGGGAGATGTTGTGGCAACCACAACCAATTATTTCGATTTTACCATAACCACCATAAATTTAGATTCGCGGCTGGCTCACCTCGATTACAACTGGGGAAAACTTAGCGCCCTCAAAGACAAATATGGCAACAAAGTAACGATTTACGATCCGGGAAAAGTTGGTGCAGTATTGATTTCGAGCGAGCACGAAAATATAAGTGCAGAAGAGATGATAAAAGAGTTTGGAATTGAGTTGTTGGACGATTATTTCACACGATCCAGAAACTTCCGTCATAATCCCGGAAATTTAGAATAATACTAAAACTTATTAAAAATTGAAATTGCAATAACTTCAACACGAATAACTTGATTGACGCACTGCGTGGTTTTACGATGTTGTTTATAAACGATTACCACTCGATATTTTGCGTGGCCGACTCGCAGGGCGGAATTGGATATGAGTGAAAAAATTATATGAATACCCGTATATTTACCCAATTATTATTATCTTTGAAATAAAAATAGAAGTATGTCATTAATTAACTTTATAGAACAGTTCCCCGATGAGGAAAGCTGCAAACTTAAGTTTAAGGAATACC
>JALUZN010000221.1 GCA_027011835.1 Draconibacterium sp.
AAGCATTGTTCAACCGGCTTTTAGTGGCATGCGTGAGTTATAAAAACGAGTTTGGGTATAAATACGGATAATCATATTAAAAAATGAAAGTTTTACTCATTAGCCCGGAGGGGTCGAATATTTATGCAAAATTGGGCTCACAACTACCTCCGTTGGGGTTGGCCTACATTGCCGCTGTAAGCATGGAACATGGTCATCAGGTGAAAATTACAGATTTGGGGTTAGACAAAAAAGCACTAACACATTCAGATATCGACTGGGCTGATGTAATCGGCATTACTGCAGATACCACCCGGTATACGGAAGCTGTAAAGATAGCTGAGACAGTAAAAGAACAGGGTAAAACGGTGGTAATGGGAGGTTACCATGTTAGTTTTTTAGACCGCGAAGCACTTGATACGGGCGTAATCGATTATGTGGTAAGAGGAGAGGGGGAATATATTTTTCTGAATTTGTTGAATGCTTTAGAAGACAATAGCGATTTAAGTATTGTTAAGGGGATTTCTTATTTAAAAAATGGTATTTACACGCGAAACAAGGATGCTGCTCATCCGCTCGATTTAGATAAAATGCCTTTCCCGGCACGCGAACTATTGCCTCTTCAAGAATATAAAAACAGGTTAAACGAAATACCCATGGCCAATCTGATTACAAGTCGTGGGTGCCCGTACAACTGCTATTTTTGTTCTTCTTCAAAATTTGGAGGATTAAAATGGAGGGCACGCAGTGCAACTTCTATTGTTGACGAAATAGAACACCTTTATAAAAAGTACAGTTACAGGGCGTTTGCTTTTATGGACGACAATTTTACGTTAAGCTCTGAGCGCGTATTCGAATTTGCTGATGAACTTGAGAGACGAAAATTAACCGACATTTATTGGTGGTGTTTTTCGCGTGTCGATATTTTGGTCAGGAATGAAAAGATGGTTAAAAGAATGGCCGAAGTTGGTGCGTTTATGGTATTTCTAGGGCTTGAAAGCAACAATGAAGATATTTTAGGCTCTTACAATAAACATATTAAAAATAACCAGCAACAGCAAGCCATTGCGCTATTACGAAAGTATGGTATTCGTATTCATGGAAGTTTTATTATTGGCGATATTGATGAAACGAAAGAGATGGTTTTAAATACAATAAAATGGGCTAAACAGATAAATGCTCGTGTAACACAATTTTCTATTTTAACACCTTATCCCGGGACAGCTTTGTACGAAGATATTGAAAAGGAGAACAGGTTTTTGCACAAAAAATGGGAAATATACGATGCTTTACACCATTCAATTAAACTGAATAAATTAACACCCGGCGAAACACAGAAACTTTTAGTTAAAGCTTATAAGAGTGTTTACCTAAATCCGAAACGTATTTTAAAACATTCGCCCGGCAATATAAACGGCAGAAAAATGCCCAAATTATCTTTCTCTAAAAAGTTCGGAGTTGTCATTCGGCCTTTGAAATTCTTTTTAACATTTCAACAGGAGATGAAAGAGTATAACAAGTATTAACATTTATCTGAGTTGCTCAAATTTAATATACACATGAAACAGCAAGTTAAAAATATCGATTTCGAAGAATAGAAATGAATATTATTATCAAATACAGATGGCTTGTGCTAACAGTTGTAATACTGCTAACCGGCTACTTTGCGTATCAGCTTAAATTTCTTGAAGTTGATTCGAATATTGCCAACTCGTTGCCAAAAGACGACAAAGTTGTTCAGTTGTTTAAAGATGTGGGTAAGCGATTTGGTGGCAACGAAATTGGTATGCTTATCATTCAGGGTGAAAATGTATTAAATCCGGATGTTCTTAAAAGCATTCGTCAGGTAACAGATACAATAACCGAAACGAATGGCATTTTATCGGTTACCAGTTTAACAAACATAATGGACATTAAGGTTGATGATGACAATTTTGAGATTAACAATCTGATAAACCAAAATAACTGGCCTGAAAATAAGACAGAAGCCGAAACGCTTAAAAACAAAATTGTTAAGAATGAAATGGTGGCCGGCAACCTCATCTCTAAAGACGGTACAGCTACAATTGTCTTTTTTACTTTTCAGTCCGATGCCGATATTCATCAGGTTTCTAATCAACTCATTAAAAAAATAGCGCAATTACATTTGCCTGTAGCTTATTATTTTTATGGGTCTTCGTTTATCACAGAATGTGTTGCCGATGTGGTTTCCGACGATTTAATGAAACTCATTCCTATTTCGTTTTTAGTTATTGCCATTGTTCTGTTTTTAAGTTTCCGGTCGTTACGTGGTGTTGTTCTTCCATTGCTAACTGCGGGTCTTTCAATAGTTTGGGCAATTGGTACATTTATAATTTTCGGTTTCAAATTATCTATGATATCGAACAATGTGCCTATTATAATATTAGCAGTTGGCAGCGCTTATACCATTCATGTTTTGAATCAGGTAAACCAATATGCGAAAATGGAAGGAAAGAACGCAATAAGCAAAGCTTTGGCTATAATTGCTGTTCCTGTAATTTTTACCGCACTGACTACAATGGTAGGTTTCCTTTCGTTTATTGTAGGTGCTTATCTTTCAATGATTCGAGATTTTGGGATACTGGCTGCGCTGGGAACATTTTACTCTGCTTTTCTCGCATTGGTTTTTGTTCCTGCTTTAATTTCAGTATTTCCTAAAAACAACAAAAATCTTAAGAAAAAGCAACCGAAAAAACAGAAATCGTTTTTGAGTATTTATCTCCTTATTCCGCTGTATAAATTTGTTATCAGGCATACAATGAGTGTTATTTTAATCTGGATACTCTTTTTCACGGTAAGCATTGCCGGTATTTTTATGATTAAGAGGAGTGTTTCTGTAAGCGGATACTTTAAACAAAACCATCCGATTAGTATTGCCGAAAAAATTATGAAAGAGAAGTTTGGCGGTTCAAAACCACTTTTTGTGGTTATAAAAGGCGATATGCAAAATCCGGAAGTGTTAAGCGGGATTCTTTCAATGGAAAGATTTATGAAAGAAAGTCCCTATGTTACCGGAGTACAATCGGTTGCAGATATAGTTGCCCGATTAAACAATGCCATGAGCGGCGAAAAAGGCATTCCTGATAGTGAAGCAAAAATACAGCAGCTTTGGTTTTTACTCGGCCAGCAAGAGAGCCTGAATCAGTTGGTTACCGAAGATCTTGACCAAGGTGTTATTGTTGTAAAATTTATTGACACGGGCAGTAAAAATATCATCGAGTTTAATACATATATGCAAACGTATTTTAAAGCTCATCCAACAAAAGCTTACTCGGTTGAAATGACCGGAATGCCTTTTGTAAATGCCCGAATGGACAGCAGCCTTCTTAAAAGCCAGATTGGAAGTCTCGTTATTGCAATTCTGTTGGTTATTGCAATTGTAAGTCTTATTTTCTGGTCGGTATTAAAAGGTCTGTATGCAAGTTTACCTATTCTGGCAACTATTGCAGTGCTCTATGGAATTATGGGGTTAACAGGTATTCCGCTAAATGTTGTTACCGTTTTGGTTGCAAGTATTGCAATGGGCATTGGCATCGACTATTCCATTCATTTTATTTCTCATCTCAACCATTTGCATACAAAATACAACAATTTAAATCTGGCAATAAAAGAGACCATGTTGGTAAGCGGTAAAGCAATTGTCATCAATTTTATTTCCGTTTCGGCAGGTTTTCTCGTATTGGTTTTTTCTGAATTAGTACCTATGATTTATTTCGGAATTTTAATCGCATTTAGTATGCTGGGTTCGAGCCTTGGTGCGTTAACATTACTCCCTGCATTATTTTTAATTAAAAGTAAAAATCAACAAAAAACAAATCACTATGAAAAATAAAATATCAATATTATCAATCTCCCTTTTCATCATTTTTTGTGGAATAACAAATGTGAACGGACAGGACGATGCAAATAAATTACTAGCTAAAATGGATAAGACGTTGTTTGGGATTAAAGATAAATCTGCTCATGTAAAAGTAGTAATGGTTAATCTCAATAACGGGAAAGAGAAAATAAAAGAAGCCGATTTTATTCAAAAAGATGCCGACAAAAAACTTTTTCGTTACACATCTCCAAAATCCGACTCGGGAATAGCAACTTTGTCGTTACCAAATAATGAGGTGTACCTCTATTTACCGCTGTTTAAAAAACCCAAAAGAATAACAAATCTGGCTGAAAAGAATGTCTTTAATGCCTCTGACTTTTCGTTTGAAGATATGGCAACTAAATCGTATTGCAGCAAGTTCTCAGCAGAGCTTATTTCAACAAACGATACTTCTTATGTTCTTAGTTTAAAACCAAAGTATCTAAAGTCTAAATACGACCATGTTGTTTTACGTTTGAATAAGAATTATTTCTATCCTGAGACTTTGGAATACTACAATCATAAAGGAAATTTGGTAAAGTTTGCAACTTATCGCTTTGAAAGGATTGGAGGGAACTGGATTTCAACTCAGGTATCGATGAAAGATATTCATAAAAACCATTTAACCACGATTAAAATGAGTGATATTAAAATTAATCAGGGTTTGAAAGAGAATCTGTTTACTGTTGAATCGTTGGTGGGAGAGAAGAGAAAAGGAAGTACATAGAAAATCATTAGTGTCCGTTTAAAATATGAGATTGCTTCGCTGGGCTACCAATGACAGATTTAGAAAAAGACCCTGAAACAAGTTCAGGGTGACGTCCTAAATTAGCATCAACGTTAATATATACCGTTGAACGAAGTGAAATATTTTATTGGAAAAACATTATTTATTAACTACAAAGCTAATTCAAAACGTTTTCCCCTCGTGAGGGGAAATGTCGAAGACAAAGGGGTAGAAAAACAAATATAATTTAAATCTGTCATTGGTAGGAACGAGGAAGAAGCAATCTTAATAATTATCCCGGATAATAGCGATAGAAAATATATCAATTTATTCAACCCTATTTGGGTTGAGAATTTTATACGATGAAATAAACATGATATGTTAAAAGCATTACTACACTCGCTTCCATTAGTTGTAGGATTAAATTTCAGTCCTGTCCCCTTAATTGTAATGATTATGATTTTAATGACCCCAAAGGCAAAAGTATATTCGTATGCATATTTGTTCGGATGGTTTACAGGTATTTTTCTAACCGGAATTATGGTTGTAATTATTCCGGAAATTAAAGAGGCAGGAGGAAGCATATCGTTTCTTTCGGCTGTTACAAGGATAGTTCTGGGTGTTCTGTGTTTTGTATTTGTTTTGTTCGAGTGGGTGAATAGGAAAAATCCTGACAGCTTTCTCTCTGTTTCCCGATTGTTTAAAAAACTTGATAATTTGAATATTTGGAAATCGGTATTACTTGGTCTGTTTTTTACTACTGTGGCTTTTAAAAATTTAATATTATCAGTTGATAATGCGCTGCATGTTAAATCTCAACTCAACAGTACATCAGAAATAGTCCGGGTATTACTAATTTTTGCAATACTTTCGGGTTTGTGTTTATTCTGTTTGGCAATTACTTATTCTTTGTTGAATAATAAAATAGACAAAACGTTACATAAATTGAAAAACTGGTTAACCAAAAATAACAGAATAATTGTTGTTACTATTTTATGCCTTGTTGGGGTATCTTTAATTTACGAGGGAGTCGTAAATATTAAACTGATGCTATTGTTTTAATTAGCAGTTGTATTACATTTTCCACATTGCGATTAAATACTTTTAAAACATCTTCCCACGTAACCGATTCTTCATCGGTTTTCCAACAGTCGTAGTCGGTGCTTAACGCAATTGCAGCGTAAGGAATCCCCAGCTCGTTTGCCAAAATACATTCAGGAGCGGTTGACATATTTATAACATCGGCACCCCACTGCCGGAACAGATTCGACTCGGCACGAGTAGAAAATCGCGGTACTTCTATTGTAATTATTGTTCCATTTGGGTGATAATTCAAATTCAGCTCTTCTGCTTTCTCAATTAAACTATTTCGCAGGTTCTTGTCGAACGGATCTGCCATTGGCGTGTGTTTCATTTCGCCGGCTGTGAATTCTTCGAAAAAAGTAATCTTTCGGAAACGTGTAAAATCGATAAACTGGTCGGGAATCACAATGTCGCCGCGTTTTATCTCTTCGCGCAAACTGCCGCATGCAGTTGTTGCAATAATTTGTGTACAGCCCAGTTTTTGAATTGCCCAAATATTTGCCCGGTTGTTTATTTGTGTTGGCGGAATAGAGTGGCCTCTTCCGTGGCGCGACAGAATAACAACATCTACACCCTTAATTGTTCCGGCTTTAAAAACCGACGACGGCGAGCCGAATGGAGTCTCTACAGTTACTGTTTGCGGGTTTTTTAATATAGCAGGGTTCTCCAGTCCCGACCCACCTATTATTGCTATTTTTGTCATAGTGAAATTAAATAGATTTTTATAAAAAAGATTGAAAATTGGAAGAGTCAGAAGTTTGACGACTTACGTATTAAAACTTCTGACTTCCTTCACAGATAAAATACTTAATCCAATTTTATAAAGGGATAGAATACCCCAGAGCAATCAATACATTGCCAATATGGCTATCTCCGTTTTTTGCATCTTTTTGAATAGCAGTCAAACCGTAAGCACCGCGAAAGTCCAGGAAAATACTACCAAAGCCCACACCCTGAGCAAATCCGATACCTCCTGTTAATCCGAAATTAGTCGAATTAATATCGTTTTTTACATCGGTGTTCGCATTAAAAGGAACTGGAAAAGGTTGCCCCGTTTCAGGATTAACAGAAACCGGTTGTGTTCCCGCAGCATCGGCATAAACTATACTCGAACCACTTGTTATTTGCGTTGCGTTTAACAAGAACCCGATATACGGGCCAAAATCGATATACAATTTCGATGATTTGCTCAGATTTATTGAATATTTTGCCAATACCGGCACCTCCAAATAGTTTAATACCGACTCGTTATTATAGTCTGCATATAAATATGTTCCCGATGGCATTTGAGGATTAAACGATGCGGCATCAAATGCCTGCATACCGTTTCGTTGTCCGCCTTCGCTCGAATATAGAACATCGGCACGCCAGCCGAAATGCTTTCCTGTATTCCAGTCTAAAGTTAAACCATAAGCACCACCGGAACGCGATGACCACCCTTCGCTTAACGGGTTACCTCCGCCACCCGCTAGTTTGGGTGTATTTAAACCGGCAAAAATACCCAACGTAAATTTCGAACTATTCGATTCTTTCGAAGTTTGAGAAAATACAGTAAACGACGCTGCTGTAAAAAGCAACATAACAATTAATTTTTTCATTGTAGTAATTTTAAATTAATAATTTTATTTTTAAATTTTGAAGTCTATGACCTGGATAAGTCACGAATTATCCAGACTGAAATCACTCTTCTCTTTCTCTAATTTTTTTTAAATCCCGAATCATTTTATGGGTCATTGGAATGTCGCTCATAAAAAAGCGAAAACTATTTAATATGGATTCAACCTCGTACCTGGTGTCCACATGTGGATTGAAAGCTCCGGTTTTCTTGCCTTGTTCTATAATTTTCCAGAGCTGGTTTTTAACAGTTTTTCGTATTCCCAATAAAATTATCCGAACATCATTTTCGTGTTCCACATCGGCAAACAGCAACTCTAAAAAATAAGATTTCTGATTAAAGAAGTTATAGAGGCCTTTAAACAAATCAGAAAGTTCCTTTTCTGGTGCATGTTTTTTTTCTGCTATATCGTTAATCAATTTATGTATCTCATTCTCAAGTCTCAATGCTATAAATTTCAATACCTCATTTTTATTTTTGAAATATGAGACAAGTTCGCTTTTTGCAATTTCAGTTTGCAAAGCCAGAGCATCAACCGTTATGGCATCTATCCCATCTTTGTCGATAATTGCACCGGCAGCCTTTTCAATATCTAATTCTGTTGTTTTCATCTCTTAGTTTTTTCTGCTAATTGTTTTTTAAAAACGTCAATAACATTAATAACCCGTTTATTGGGCGGGGTTTTGTTGTCGATAATATCGGAATACACATTGGCAATAATTCCAAATATTTTCGATTTGGGATGCAATTCATCGTACCAATATTTTCCCTGTTTTTTCCCTTTCAGTTTTTCGTAATAAGCGGTAATTCCCCTTGAATCGACATGATAGATGTTGTCGTACTCTTTGCCCAGTTCTATCAGCATTTCATTTATTTCGAATATTATTGTCTTTACAATCGATTGTTGCAAAAGGGGGTCGTTAATTCCGTTCATCATCAGGGGTTCCTTTAAGAACTCTCCGTTGTCCATAAACATCTGTACTCCCAATTTCTTTTTATAGCTCGGAATGGCATAATCGTATCCTTGTGTAATTATTTTTAGCGATTTAAATTGTTCAGGATTAACTTTCCGTAACGATTCAAATAAAATTTTGTACTCCAGTTTTATTGTAACCAGAAAACGATAATAATTTTCATTCAGGTATCGTCTTCCCTCAACTATTTGTTCGAGCAATGTTGTATCTATTTTTGTTTTATAAAACGCAATAGAATCACGAAAATCGAAACCTTCAATTTTGCAAGACTCTGAATTGCAGATGGAAACAGGTTTGTTTAGCATTCTTAGTATCACATAATTTCGGAAATTTATCAAAAACGAATCATTCTCGGGAAGCGGTTTTAACCGAATAAAATTTGAGAGCCGGTAACCTCCAACCATATCGTTCCCGCCACCACTAATAATAAAAACATCGGGTTTAACTTTAACATAATCATATTCATATTGCAGGTTCGAAATCATATTTGCAACCCAGTCGCCACCGTTTGCAAGGCTGTATAGAGCAAGGTTAGGTTTCTTTTCCAGATGGTCGCTAATGTCTTTTAAAAACATTGGGTACTCAAACCACGAGTCACCCTCAACAAGAACAACTTTATTATTGGGATGATTTATAGAATCGCGAAATCCATTCCTGATTTTTTTATGAAATTTCTTTTGTTTTTTATCTTCTGCAGTTTTATTCAATGTTCCAATAAATCCGTCATTTGCGTGCGACCGGTTAAGCATAAACGAATTATTTCCAAAATATATTGAATGGATTAATTCGTTTAACTGCAAAATATCGATGTCTTGCAAGTGTTGGTTCAGTCTCACCCAATTGGGGTCGGTATAATTAATAAAGCTTGTTGGATGAATCCATAGCGAATCCATTAAGCGGTCAACAACTATTTTACCTTCGGGTTTATCTATGGCCTGACCATAAATAAAACTGCTATAATAAACAAGTACAATTAATGTAAGTAGATATTTTTTCATGTGTTTAAAAATTAGA
>JALUZN010000222.1 GCA_027011835.1 Draconibacterium sp.
ATATGAAGATTTAGGCTCATTTCATAACTCCGGTTGGTTCAATATTTAAATAGATTTTTAGGGACATTTAAACTTTTAGGTTGCCGATAAGAGGAAAGCTGTGATGTTACTTTTTCCCTATCGGGCAGATTTTACTTTTTGGCTTAGCCCAAAAAGTAGACAAAAAGCCCAAGGCTGCGTTCGCTTCACTCGGAAAAGCTATTTGGTTTGAGTAAATTATTCCTTTTCCAAATATTCTCCGGCTGCTTCAACCTCTTTATACCACTCTTCGCCGTATTTTCTGATTAACGGCTCTTTTAAAAATTTATACAACGGAAGTTTTTCGGCTATTCCACATTCGCGCCCCGATTGACAAATATCGAGTTGTTCGTAGTTTACCGCATCGAAACGTTTGTATTCGGTAATTCGAATGGGAAAAAGGTGGCACGAAACAGGTTTACGAAAACTAAGTTTGTCATCGAAATATGCTTTTTCGATGGCACATTTCAAAATTCCTTTTTCGTCGTAAAACGAAAACACACACTGCCGGTTATCTACCAGTGGTGTAACCAGATCGCCGTCGCTGTCGATAACCGAAAAGCCTTGCTTTTCTATTTCATTTATATGATTTTCGGGCAGGTACTCTTTGTATTTTTCGTACTCCAGCTCAATTGTAATTGCCTCGTCGTCGGTAAGCGGTGCCCCCGAATCGCCCTCAATACAGCACGCACCTTTGCACAACGCAATGTTGCAAAGGAACTGCTTTTCAAAAATATCGCGACTTAATATAGTACGGCCAATTTCAATCATAATTCTTGTTTGGCTGTCATTCCCGCAAAAGCGGGAATCTCCTGTTATTAGCGAGAGATTCCCGCTTTTGCGGGAATGACAATTCTGTTCTCTTGTTCCCTCTCCTTTGGAAAGGGTTAGGGAGAGGCTTTACTTTATCAAATTCTTCCCTGTCATTTCAGCCGGAACTTCAAGTCCCATGTCGGCAAGCAGTGTTGGTGCCACATCAGCTAAGATTCCATCCTGCAATTGAATTCCCTTTTTCTCGGTAACAAAAATACAGGGAACCGGATTTAACGAGTGGGCTGTATTTTCCGAGCCATCTTCGTTTACAGCATTATCGGCATTTCCGTGGTCGGCAATAATCATCACATCAAAACCACCTTCTTGTGCTGCTGTAACCACATCTTTTACACAGCTATCAACAGTTATCACCGCTTTATAAATTGCTTCGTAAACACCGGTATGTCCTACCATATCGCCGTTGGCGAAGTTCAGACAAACAAAGTCGGCCTCGCCATTTTTTAATTTCGGAACAATTGCATCGCGCACTTCCGGAGCCGACATTTCGGGCTGTAAATCGTACGTTGCCACTTTGGGCGAAGGAATTAGAATCCGGCTTTCGCCTTTAAACTCTTTGTCGCGGCCACCACTAAAAAAGAAAGTTACGTGAGCAAATTTCTCCGTTTCGGCAATTCTAATCTGCTTTAATCCTGCATTTGAAACCACTTCGCCCATTGTATTTGTAACATTCTCTTTTCTGAAAATTACATTTACATTTTTAAAGTCGGCTTTATAAGTGGTCATGGTGTACCACTTTAAATTCATAGTGTGTAAATCCAGTTCCGGAAAGTTTTGTTGGGTAAAGGCAATGGTCATTTCGCGTAAACGATCGGTGCGAAAATTGAAACAGATAACCACGTCGTCCTCTTCAATTTTGGCAAGTGGTTCGTTATTTTCATCAACCATAACAATGGGTTTCAAAAATTCGTCGGTAACTCCGGCATCGTACGACGCTTTTACCGTTGCCAGTAAATCGGTCGATTTATCGCCTTCGCCTTTTGTATATAAATCGTAAGCCAGTTTTAACCGGTCGTAGTTGCTGTCGCGGTCCATTCCGTAATAGCGCCCAATCAGCGAGGCAAATCTTGCATTTGTCGATTCAAGTTCTTTTAAATCGTTTTTAATAAATTCGTATCCCGAGCGTGGGTCGGTGTCACGGCCGTCGGTTAATCCGTGTACAAAAACATCTTCCAGCCCCATATCGGTTGCAATCTGGCAAAGTGCCACCATATGCGAACTAAGCGCATGAACTCCGCCGGGGCCAATTAATCCAATTAAATGAACTTTTTTATTGTTCTCTTTTGCGTAGTTGTAAGCTTCTACAATTTGTGGGTTCTTCCACAGCGATTTATCTTCGATTGCTTTGGTAATTTTTACCATATCCTGGTACAAAACCCTGCCTGCTCCAATGTTGAGGTGCCCCACTTCCGAGTTTCCCATTTGTCCTTCGGGAAGCCCAACTTTTTCGCCACTTGCATAAAGTTTCGAGTGTGGATATTTTGCCACCAACGAATCGATAAATGGTGTTGGTGCAGTTGCAACAATATCGCTTTTCGAACCGTCGCCAATTCCCCACCCATCGAGAATCATTAATAATGTTTTTTGAATTTGTGCCATACTATTTTGTTTTACTATTTTATTTAAACTGAAAAAACAAAAGTATCCTTTTTTAGTTCATTATCGGGGTAATAGTCAGGTTGTTCAAACCGATTTAACAAATTCTTTGCGGGCAATGCTGTTTTATTTTTTGTCGAAATTCCGGTTATTATTATCTCTTTTCATAGAAATATGTTCGGCATTTATTAATTTGTATAAGC
>JALUZN010000223.1 GCA_027011835.1 Draconibacterium sp.
CCATTACACTGCCGGGTGTAAAAAACCAATCGGCGAAATTCGACAAATAGTTGAACCATTTTGAACAATATTCGATTTTATAAGTTAAAAAAGTAACTATTTATGCTAAATTGAGGCAAAACTTCTTAATCCATTTTAAAACTCAATTAGCTTTGCGATCGAAATTTTAAAACATTATTATGGGTAATAACTTATTAAAAGGGAAAAAAGGGATTATTTTTGGAGCATTAAATCCCGACTCTATTGCGTGGAAAGTAGCAGAAAGAGCGTACGAAGAGGGTGCCACAATAATATTGACGAATACTCCCATGGCTTTGCGGATGGGCGAAACACAAAAGCTTGCCGACAAGCTGAACACAAAAGTAATTGGAGCCGATGCCACAAACATTGACGACCTAAATAACCTGTTTACCGAATCGATGGAGATATTGGGTGGTAAAATCGATTTCATTCTACACTCCATCGGGATGTCGCCAAATGTTCGGAAAAACCGTCACTACAGCGACCTCAACTACAGTTACCTCGAAAAAACACTCGATGTTTCTGCTGTTTCGTTTCATAAGGTTTTACAAACAGCGCGTAAACTCGATGCAATAAACGAGTGGGGTTCGGTGATAGCGCTTTCGTATGTGGCGGCACAACGTACCTTTTTCGGGTACAACGATATGGCCGACGCCAAATCGCTGCTCGAGTCGATTGCCCGCAGTTTTGGATATATTTACGGAAGAGAGCGGCGTGTGCGAATTAATACGGTTTCGCAATCGCCAACCATTACCACAGCCGGAAACGGGATAAAAGGATTCGATCGCCTTCTCGATTTTGCCGAAAGAATGTCGCCTCTGGGCAATGCCAGTGCCGAAGAGTGCGCCGATTATTGCATTACACTTTTTTCCGATTTAACAAAAAAAGTTACTATGCAAAATCTTTTCCACGATGGAGGTTTCTCGAATATGGGAATGAGTTTACGGGCACTGGAACAGTACGAAAAAGGATTGAACGATGATGAAAATTCGCAAGCCGATAATCATTTATTCGACTAAAAAGGAAATTGCTATTATCCGGGCTTAATCCGGGTAATAGCAATTTTTATCTATTCTGCAAACAAGAATTGGCACAACAATTACCGATATTAAGAGCTATAGCCAAACGGTAAAGGTTAAACTGACACGAATTGATTACAAAATCATAAAACGTTGGTTGTGTCGACAACAAACATACGCGTACTTTTTAAATAGCTGCCTCCGGTAAGGTTTGCAAATTCCAAATCAATATAAAAAGCTTTAAAACCTTTCTTCGGAAAATCGATTTTATACTGTACCTCCTCCCCGTTTTTTTCTACAACTGTTTTACTCCACTGTTCATCTCTAAAATCACGGTCAACAGAATTGGCACTCCAGCAGTAAGCATTTAGCAATTTGCCTGCCGATGTAGTAATGGTAATGGTTACTGAGCTTTTGTCTGATGCGACATCGGTTGTAAATTTCGGATAAGGTTGTTTTTGTAACGTTCTTCCCCAGAACGCATTTAATGTACTAACGGCATAGCCAAAACCATTTAAACCGTGCCCGGCATTTGGGGTGTAATGAATAAAGTTCTCGCCCGGAATATTGTAAATATAGTTTTTAACCGCGTCAACCGGCCAATACTCGTCGTTTGTACCCATAAAAATCATTTTTGGCATCGTCAGTTTTTCACGGTACGAATACGGGTCAACCATCTTCATCAACGCTTTTCCACTTGCGGTCTCGGTTGTTTGAAGTATTCCAAGTTTTTCGTAATCTTTAATTTGCGGACTGTAATTGTGCCAAACATCTAATTGATATTGCAAACTTACCGGCATATTTAGCACATCGATTACCATTGGAGCAATTGCCTCTACCCGTTTATCGTTTGCTCCGGTCAGCCAGGTTGTCCACCCTCGTTTCGAGGCTCCTGAAACAGTAAATCCAGTAACTTCGCGGGTTAACTCTTTTTTAGCAAAATCCTGAACCACATCCATGGCACGAACAGCACTTTTTACCATGGGGAAAAGCAAAGGCCATGTATAATCACTGTCGGTTTGAAAATTATGAAAGGTAAACGATATCAACTGGTCTTCAACCAAACCATTGTATAAGGGCTGGTTAGGTACTTGCCTGACAATGGCAACCAACGCCTGGTTTTCTTTGGCAACCGGCACAAGTAATTTTGCCAGTTTATTATCATGTTTTTTCCAGTTGGGATATCCGTCGTTTATGCTGCCACCGGTAATAAAAAGCAGTGCGCCGTTGTACTCAATTTTATCGGGAACATAAATAGTTAATTGGTGAGTCCAAATATGGTCGCGCCAGTTTTGCGAGGTTAATAAAATATCGAAAGCCGTTAGCCCATCGTATTTAAACTTCTCTTTTACTTCCCAGTTAAACGTTTTATCGCCATTGGTAAGGTAGCTTTGCAGCGCTGTTTGCGGTGTTACCGGTTCTTGCTTTTTTGTTTTTGCCGAACACGAGACAACCATTGCAAGAACAGAAAAAAGTACGATTTTTTGAAATATCTTTTTCATGTGTTTAAAATTTAGAATCAAGATACAAGAACCAAGACACAAGACAAGAAAACTAGTGCTTTAACTTAATCATGCACCTGTGTGTGAAATCTTATACTATATTTG
>JALUZN010000224.1 GCA_027011835.1 Draconibacterium sp.
GGGTTAGATGGTCGCTTTTTTTTTATTCTGAAAAATATACTTTATTTTTAATCATTAAAATAATGGATGTGGAGTTGTAAAACCACGTTAAAAACAGGGTGTAACTGAAAAACCTTACGAGTAAGAAAAACAAAAACCTAATGAATTATGGAATGGTATTTAAAAGTATTAAAACAG
Organism: Draconibacterium sp.; assembly: GCA_027011835.1. Classification (GTDB taxonomy): domain Bacteria; phylum Bacteroidota; class Bacteroidia; order Bacteroidales; family Prolixibacteraceae; genus Draconibacterium. The sequence continues at coordinate 178 of JALUZN010000224.1, forward strand.
TATGCCGACTTTAACGGTAGAGCGAGAAGAACAGAATTTTGGATGTTTGTTTTGTTTAATGTAATTGTAACTGTTATCCTTACGATAATTGATACTATGCTTGGAACTTCTGGTGTATTGGGCGGAATTTACGGATTGGCAATATTAATTCCTTCTATTGCTGTCTCGGTACGCCGCTTGCACGATACAGGTAAAAGTGGATGGATGATTCTGGTTGGACTCATTCCGGTTATCGGTTTTATTTGGTTATTGGTACTTTATATTATGGAAGGTACACCGGGTGAGAACCAATATGGTGCAAACCCAAAAGAGGTTGCATAATTTGTAACGCAACAGGATTGTATTTCCCCTTATTTGAACATTCTTTCTTCGGGCGTGTTTAGTAGATTAGATACATTAAATTATTTGAAAACGTCTAATATTACTATTATGAAATCTATTGTGAAATTCTTTGTAGTTATTTGTTTTGTTGCATTTTTTACTGTCTCTCAATCGCAAGCTCAGGAGAAAAAGTTAGTAACCGGAAACTCTGTAACCCTTGGTTTCCCCATTGGCGATATGGAAAATATGTACGATATGGGTTGGGGAATTTATGGCAATGTTGATTATAATTTCAGCAAATTTTTAACCGGAAGATTTGATTTGGGATGGAGTACATTTAGTAATAATCTGGCTCCTGTAGAGGGTATCGAATTTGATAACCTGGATATTTGGGAATTTACCGGAGGCTTAAGAGCCAATATTAGTGTTTTCTACCTGGAAGGCAGGGGCGGTTATTTTACCGGAATAAACCAGTGGGGTTTTGTTCCTGCTGTTGGTCTTCGTTTTGGAAAACTCGATATACAGGGAAGTTTAACTGTTGCCGGCGATTATCAATGGGGAGGTGTAAGAATAGGCTATTACTGGGGAAATTAGTTTTTCCTAAAGCAAAAAAATGCAGAATTCAATGTTGAGTTCTGCATTTTTTTTGCTTAAAAAAAGAGTAGAGATTCTACTCTTCAGACAAGGCTTGTGCATCGATTACTGCAATGGCAACCATATTAATAATCTCGCGAACCGAACTGTCGCGTTGTAAAATATGAACCGGTTTTTTCATTCCCATTAGAATTGGGCCAATTGCTTCGGCAGTGCCAATTGTTTGCAACACTTTGTAGGTAATGTTTCCCGAGCTTAAATTGGGGAAAATTAATGTGTTTGCATCTGCATCGCCAAGTTTGTTAAACGGATAACGCTTGTAACGTAACTTTCCGTTTAAGGCATAATTTGCTTGCATTTCGCCGTCAACCAATAAATCGGGTTCTGTCTTATGAAGTGTTTTTACTGCTTCACGAACAGCTCCCGGATTTCCCTGCCCTTTAAACGAGCCAAAATTAGAGTACGAAAGCATTGCAATTTTTGGTTCAATGTTGAAACGTTTAACTTGCTCGGCTGTTAAAATGGTTGTGTCGACCAGTGTTTTTGCTGAAGGGTTCATGTTTACCGTTGTGTCGGATAAAAACAGCGGCCCTTGTTTCGATAGCATAACATACATTCCTGCAATGTGGTTAATCTGCTCTTTAACTCCAATAATTTGAATTGCCGGACGAACGGTTGAAGAGTATTTGCGAGCAAACCCTGAAATAAAGGCATCGGCTTCTCCTGTTTCAACCATCATTGTTCCAAAGTAATCGCGGTTAAACATTTTTTCGACTGCTTCGTTGTAGGTCATTCCTTTGCGTTTTCTTTTTTCGTAAAGAATTTTTGCAAACTCGTGACGTTTTTCTTCGGTAACATTTTTATGCAAATCAATAATTGGAACATTGTCGAGTTCCAGGTTATTATCTTTAATAAGTGTTTTAATCTTTTTTTCGTTACCCAAAAGAATTGGTTTTGCAATTCCTTCGCGAAGAACAAATTGTGCAGCTTTTAATACTTTAAAATTGTTGGCTTCAGAGAAAACTACTCGCTTCGGGTCTTGTTTCGCTTTTTCGCGAATACCCATTACCAGTTTATTGTCGAATCCTAAACGTGCTGTAAGTTCGCTTTTGTAGGCCGACCAGCTTTTAATATTTTTTCGGGCAACGCCGGTTTCTATAGCTGCCTTTGCCACTGCTACCGATACGGTTGTTATCAATCGTGGGTCGAGTGGTTTAGGAATAATGTAGTTTCTGCCAAACGATATGTTTTGTTGGTTATATGCTTTTGCAACCATTTCGGGAACGTACTCTTTGGTGAGTTGTGCAAGTGCTTTAACCGCGGCCACTTTCATCTCTTCGTTAATGGTGGTTGCTCTTACATCGAGTGCTCCTCTGAAAATATAAGGAAATCCTAATACATTGTTAATTTGGTTGGGATAGTCGCTTCGGCCTGTTGCCATAATAATATCGGGGCGAGCCTCAATAGCGTCTTCGTACGGAATCTCCGGGTCGGGGTTGGCCATGGCAAAAACAATCGGGTCTTTGGCCATCGATTTTACCATCTCTTTCGAAACAACATTTGCCACCGAAAGACCAAGGAAAACATCGGCATCCACCAACGCTTCGGCAAGTGTATCTATTTTTCTTTTGGTTACAAACTCTAGTTTTGTTGCGGTTAAGTTTGTGCGTTTTTCGTTTAGTACTCCGCGACTGTCGCACATTACAACATTCTCGGGTTTAACTCCCAGTCGAATATAAAGGCGGCTACACGAAACTGCAGCAGCACCTGCTCCGTTAACAACAACTTTTACCTCTTCAATTGCTTTCCCGTTTAATTCGAGCGCATTAACAAGTCCGGCTGCCGAAATAATTGCAGTACCGTGCTGGTCGTCGTGAAAAACAGGAATGTTTAACTCCTTTTTTAATGTTTGCTCAATTTCGAAACATTCAGGAGCTTTAATATCTTCGAGATTAATACCTCCAAAAGTTGGTGCAATTGCTTTAACAACCTCAATGAGTTTTTTAGGGTCTTTTTCGTTTACCTCAATATCGAAAACATCGACATCGGCAAAAATTTTAAAAAGTAAACCTTTTCCTTCCATTACCGGTTTTCCTGCTTCGGCACCAATATCGCCCAATCCTAAAACGGCTGTTCCGTTCGAAACCACGCCAATTAAGTTCCCCTTTGCCGTATATTTATAGGCATTTTTCGGGTCTTTCTCTATTTCGAGACATGGTTGTGCTACACCCGGTGAGTAAGCAAGCGATAAATCGTGTTGTGTATTGTGAGGTTTTGTTGGGATAACCTCAATCTTTCCCGGTCGCCCTTTCTTATGATAATCAAGAGCGTCTTTATTACTTATTTTAGACATTGTATGAATTTTTTTGATTGCGATAAAATTACAGAATCTTATCTAAATAGTTAGATATATAGCTGACTAATTGGTTAAACGATACTAAAAAATAACAATAGATAAATAGGGTCTGCTGAAAAGCTCAGATGTGCGTCAGATTTGGACTTTATGAAGCACAGATGTATGTAAGCACCTCAAACTGAACAAGGTACATATATGGTGAGCAGCTGAGCTGTTAAAATATTCGAAACATAGAATAAATAAATGCAAGCATTTTTAATATTACAAAACAAAAAGCGGGTCAGTTAACTTTCGGGTTGATGGGGCAATTTAAAATCTAATGAATCGGCTTTTTCCTGCCAGAGACCACAGTTTACGGCGATGGCCTTGGTCGGTGAGCCGGAAAACAAGCGATAACGACGTTAAAAAATTACTGTTGTTTGAGGAGGTACGACGAGTTCAGTAATTTTAGTCGTTATTGCGTAGCTTTTCCGAGTGAAGCGAACGCAGCCTTGGGCTTTTTGTTTACTTTTTGGGCTAAGCCAAAAAGTAAAATCCGCCCGATAGGGCAAAAGTAACATCATAGCATCTCCTTAACCGGCAACCAGAAAGTTTAAAAAGCTCTAAAAACCTATTTAAATATTGAACCAACCCGAATTATGAAGTGAGCTCAAAAAGCTTGCACTTATAAAAATATTGAATGTAGTATCTAGCTGTATGTTATATGTTTAACAGTTTTTCGGCAGGCCCTAAAGAAAGAAAAAGGGTAGCTTGAACACTACCCTTTGCTTCGCATATTTTAGAAATAATGGAAGATAAAAAATAAGGTTGAACAATGTTAAAACTAAAATGGACTTATAAAACATGATGTGCCGTTTTTTTATTAACATACCAATGTGTGTAAGTTGATTAAAGAGGATTGTTGGTTTTTTAAGAGTACCCTTCACCTGAATTTGAATTCAGTAAAATACCCGACCCTAAACAGCAACAATATCAACTCAATTTTAAACTTTTTACACATTAAAGAAGAGCTAAAAACCGGTGTTCGTGATTCTCGTAAAAATCAGTACTTTTGTGCGATTCAAAAAACGATAGAAAAATAAAATGAAGATATCTTATTCGTGGTTAAAAGAGTACATAAAAACCGATAAACCGGTTGAAGAAATTTGCGATATTTTAACACAAACCGGCCTTGAAGTTGGTGGTTTGGAAGAGGTTGAAACCGTAAAAGGCGGGATGAAAGGATTAGTTATTGGCGAGGTTGTTACGTGCGAACCGCATCCGAATTCGGACCACCTTAGCAAAACTACAGTGAATGTGGGTACAGACGAAACGTTACCAATTGTATGTGGAGCTCCCAACGTAGCTGCCGGGCAAAAAGTTGTTGTGGCAACGGTTGGCACTACACTTTACGATGGCGACAACGAATTTAAAATAAAGAAATCGAAAATAAGAGGCGAAGTTTCTTTGGGAATGATTTGTGCCGAAGACGAAATTGGCGTAGGTAACAATCACGATGGAATTATTGTTCTCGACGAAAATGCCCGGCCGGGAACCGAGGCGAAAGATTATTATAATATTGAATCGGACTGGGTAATTGAAATTGATCTCACACCCAACCGTATCGACGGTGCATCTCACATTGGCGCAGCCCGCGATTTAGCCGCTTTTCTGCGAAAAACAGAGGATATTCATTACACAAAACCATCGGTTGACGGTTTTAAAATCGACAATCGTAACTTAGAAATTCCGGTTGAAGTAATAACTACTGAAGCGTGCATACGCTATTCGGGCATTACCATTTCGGGGGTTGAGGTAAAAGAGTCGCCCGAGTGGTTACAAAACCGGTTGAAAACAATTGGTCTGACTCCCATAAATAATATTGTCGATATAACCAACTTTGTGCTTTTCGAAACCGGGCAACCATTGCACGCTTTCGATGCAGCAGCAATTAAAGGCAATAAAGTAATTGTGCAAACATTGCCTGCAAAAACCAAATTTACTACCCTCGACGAGGTTGAACGCGAACTCGACGAAAACGACCTGATGATTTGTAACACCGAAGAGGGAATGTGCATTGCAGGAGTATTTGGAGGAATCGATTCGGGCGTAAAAGAGGCGACAAAAAATATATTCCTCGAGAGTGCCTGTTTCGACCCGGTTTTTATAAGAAAAACAGCACGCCGCCACGGATTAAATACCGATGCATCGTTTCGTTTCGAGCGCGGTACCGACCCAAACGGAGTTATTTATGCGCTAAAAAGAGCTGCACTTTTAATTAAAGAAATTGCCGGCGGAACAATCTCTTCCGAAATTGTAGATATCTATCCCGAGCCGGTAAATGATTTTAAAGTTAATGTTTCGTATGCCAACATTACCCGTTTAATTGGAAAAGAGCTGGGAAATGAGATGATAAAAAATATTCTCACCTCGCTTGAAATAAAAATTGAAAGCGAAACGGCAAACGGACTTTCGCTATTGGTGCCTCCTTATCGGGTCGACGTAAAACGCGAGGCCGATGTAATAGAGGAGATTTTGCGAATTTACGGTTACAACAACATCGAGATTCCAACACAGGTAAACTCGTCGTTACAAACGGCAGAAAAACCCGACCGTAATGGAGTTCGCGAGCGAATTGCCGACATGCTTTCGTCGCAGGGATTTAACGAAATTTGGTCGAACTCGCTAACAAAAGCCGCTTACTACGAAGGGTTAACGAATTATAAAAACGAACGCACGGTAAAAATATTAAACCCATTAAGCAACGACTTAAACGGAATGCGCCAAACGCTGCTTTTTGGTGGGCTGGAAACCATTTCGCACAATGTAAACCGGCAAAATAAAAATTTAAAATTGTACGAATTTGGGAATTGCTATTTTTATAAAGGAACGGAATTAAAAGATAATCCGGCAAGTAATTACTGGGAAGAGAATCATCTCGGACTATTTATTACAGGGAACAAGGAGGCGGAAAGCTGGTTGAAAAAAGAGGAAGCAACAACTTTTTATACACTAAAAGCAACGGCCGAGAATGTTTTAAAACGGTTGGGCGTTGCTATTGAAAAAACACAAATTTCGGAAACCGGAAACGAACTCTTTTCCGAAGGATTAACCTATGTTTTCAATAACAAAGTTGTTCTTGAAATGGGAATTGTTGCAGGTAAATTTAGTAAAAAACAGGGAATTGAAAATCCGGTTTACTATGCCGACTTTAACTGGGACAATGTTTTCGATATTCATAAAAAACACAACGTGTTGTTCGAAGAGCTTCCCAAGTTTCCGGCAGTTCGTCGCGACCTTGCACTTCTTCTCGACAAAAAAATTACATTCAGCCAAATAAAAGAGGTGGCATTTAAAGTTGAACGCCAACTGTTGCGCAATGTCGATTTGTTTGATGTTTACGAAGGAAACGGAGTTCCAACTGGTAAAAAATCGTATGCTGTTAGTTTTATTCTTCGCGACAACCAGCGTACATTAAAAGATAAACAGATTGATAAAACAATGCAAAAACTAATTGCAGCATTTGGTCGCGAACTTGGTGCCGAGCTGAGGTAATCGGTTCAATTTCTATCGGTTTATCTCTATTTCAGAAAAATGAAATAGTTATTTTATTGAAAAGATTTGTTCTTTAAATTGTACAAACCAACTGAATTTCAATGCAAAATCATACCAAAGGAATAATCTACGCTTCAATAACTGCTTTCTTTTGGGGATTTTTACCCATTGCATTAAAAGTTGCCGTTCAGGAGGTTGAGCCGGTAACCATTGTTTGGTTTCGGTTTGCATTGGCATTTTTAATGCTGAGTGGCTGGCAGGTCCGAAAAAATCCATCGGCATTTAAATTGTTAATAAAGCCCCCGCTTCTGTTGGTTTTGGCATCGGTTGCATTAACCTGGAATTATTTGGGCTATATGTTAGGCATTTATTATACAACGCCGAGTAACGCACAACTTTTTATCCAAACCGGGCCAATTATGCTGGCCATTTCGGGGTTTGTTTTTTTTAAAGAGAAAATTACCCGGCTGCAAATTGTGGGATTTGCCATTGCAATTTTAGGACTCTCATTTTTTTATCACGATCAACTTTCGGTCTTTATTGGGAATAACAAAAACTATAATTTCGGGGTATTTATAACATTAACAGCTGCACTTGCCTGGGCAACATACGCGGCTTTGCAAAAGAAACTGGTTGCAAATTATACCACCGAAAGTCTTAATCTGTTTCTTTTTGCCCTTCCTATTCTTGTTTATTTCCCGTTTATTCATCTTGCCCCGCTGCTTCAACTTAGTTGGCTTTGGTGGTTGTTGCTGGTGTTTTTGGGCGCAAATACGTTTATTGCTTATACGGCGCTGGCCGAGGCACTAAAATATACCAATGCCAGCACGGTTAGTATAATAATTATTATTAACCCCATAATTACATTTGTTACAATGGGCATTTTAACGGCACTAAATGTGTCGTGGGTAGCGCACGACCATTTCTCGGCCATTACAATTTTGGGCGCTTCGCTGGTAATTTGCGGAGTTATTCTGGTTGCCCGAAAAAGGAAAGTTGAACAGAAGTAATTTTAATCTAATCATAAGTTTATAACCCGTTTGTTGTTGCAAAGAATTGTTTGTAATTCAACCGCAAACTGTCTATCTTCAACCCGTGGCAGAAAACAAAAAATATGTTTGCGACCCTTTACTTTGGGTCGACCAATTCTCCGATGAGTTTTTTCGTTTTGCAGTTTACAGAGTGAAAAATCGTGAAGTTGCAGAAGATTTGGTTCAGGAGACTTTTCTGTCGGGACTAAAATCGCTCAATAATTTCAGGCGCGATTGTCCGGAAAAATCGTGGTTATACAATATATTACGAAATAAAATTATCGACCATTTCAGAAAAAAAACAAACCACGAAATAAAACAGAGCAGTACGGTTATTGAAGCCGACGACGACTCTTTCTTCAGTAATTTTTTTAAACCGGGCGGACAATGGAACAACGAAGCTTCGCCGGAAAACTGGAATATTTCGGCTGATAAAATATTGGAACGAAAGGAGTTTATGGAATTTTTAATACTTTGTCTTTCGTTACTGCCCGAAATGTGGGAAAAAGTTTTTAATTTGAAAACTATTGAGGATTTGCCTTCGAAGGATATTTGCAAGGAACTAAATATTACTCCGTCTAATTTATGGACGATTATACACCGTGCAAAGTTGCAAATGCGCGGTTGTCTCGAAAAACGTTGGCTCAATAAATAAAAAACGATGAAGGATTTAATGTATAAAATAATGCTTACGTGTAAACAGGCTACTTTTTATAGCTCTATTAGGAGTTTTAAAAAGCTGTCGTTTGTGCAAAGTATTCAGTTAAAGCTTCATTTAATGATGTGTAAATCGTGCCACGAATTCGACCATCAAAATAAAATTATCGACCAATCGTTAACCGATTTCATTAAAAACGACCATCTTATTTCTGAAGAAAGTCTTTCTGAAGAAAAAAAATCACAAATAGAATCGGCTGTAAAACAGCGCATTAACAAAAAGTAGGATTTATTTTTTGTTTTTCTGTAAGGTTTTCTGAATAGCTCCGTCTTGTTATTCGAAATTAATCTTAATAAAAATTGAAATTTATTCATTTAAAATTTAATATCATGAAAAACGAAAAAAAAGTAAATCTGATTAAAGGAACATTAGTAGTGGGAGCTTTATTAAGTGTATCAGCACTTAGCGCAACACCAAATTCGTCGAGTTTATTCGAATACAATGCACTTGGTTCCGGAGCCGAAGTTCGCACCGAAATTCTCCACACAGCTGCAAATCCGTT
>JALUZN010000225.1 GCA_027011835.1 Draconibacterium sp.
ATTTGAATTTAAGTGGAAAGCAAAATCAAAAACAAGATTACCGGAAACATTTATTAAAACATATAATGCAGAAAGTAAGGTGATTGATAGAACTAATTTTAGGGAGTTTGTAATAATTAAATAGCCAGTGCACAACATTTTGAATAAGTATTGGCAGGAAAAATGCTAAATGTAAAAGTTTATAGCCCGCTTAAACTGCTTGGTGATTTTGATAGAAAATTACCACGCAACCTGCCATCACGAAGAAGATAATTAAACAAATCGAATACGGTGTGAGTTGTAAAAATATCCTTTGCCGTTGGCTTCAGCCAACGGATTTATGGAATACAAAAAACAATTGGGCTTCAGCCCTGAATAATTTGTTTCTAAAAAAATGATTCTGATAGAATTCTGGCCCGGAGATTGGTTTAATCTCTATGCCCGTCCCTTAAAAGGGACGGCAAAGGATATTCTTACTCCGATTTAGCATTGAGTGGCAAAGGATAATTTTACAACATTAGCATAATACTCATGATTTTTGAATTGCTGATTTAAAATGCGGTTCGCTCCAAAGGAATTGTTTTGCGAGAAATTGCATTACCCATTTTTTTACACCATGCTTTAGCTTGGTGGTGTGCAAGTTCCAGATTTTTTGGCTTTAGCCATTTATTTTCTTTTTCTAAATTTAATGGCTAAAGCCCAAAATAGTTCAATATTTGCAACCACCAGACTAAAGTCTGGTGTAATATTAAAATCCGTCCCTTGAAAGGGACGGCAAAGGATAATTTTACTCCGATTCTGCATTGAGCGGCAAAAGATATTTCAGCAATAAATATGGAATTGTTTATCCTTTGCCGTTCATTCAAACAAATGATTTGTTAAATATGGTTTCAGAAAAAAATAGCAAGAGAGTTTTAAGCAGTTGTTAAAAACAATTGTAACTTTGTCCACTTAATTTGAATAAGGATTTATACTATGACGATTCCGAATACTATTAAAACAATAACTTGTATTGGTGCAGGTTATGTTGGCGGGCCAACAATGGCTGTAATTGCGCAAAAATGCCCCCACATAAAAGTTAATGTGGTTGATATTAACCCCGATAGAATTGCTGCCTGGAACGACTCGAACCTGGATAATCTTCCTGTTTACGAACCCGGACTTGCAGAAGTAGTTGAGGAGGCACGTGGTCGCAATCTTTTCTTTTCAACCGAAATTGAGGATGGAATTCGTGAAGCTGAAATGATTTTTATCTCGGTAAATACGCCCACAAAAGATTACGGTTTGGGGAAAGGTATGGCAGCCGATTTAAAATATGTTGAATTGTGTGCCCGCCAAATAGCGCGGGTTGCCGAATCGGATAAAATTGTTGTCGAAAAATCGACACTGCCGGTTCGTACTGCCGAATCTATTCGAACTATTTTGGAAGCCGAAGGAAACGGACAGCAATTTAAGGTGCTTTCGAATCCCGAATTTTTGGCCGAAGGAACTGCCATTGCCGATTTATATGCTCCCGACCGTGTTTTAATTGGCGGCGAGCAAGACGAAGAGGGGCTAAAATCGATTCAGGCACTGGCCGATATTTATGCAAACTGGGTAAATCGCGAGAATATTATTACCACCCGGTTGTGGTCGTCGGAGTTGTCGAAACTTACTGCAAATGCTTTTTTGGCGCAGCGAATTTCGTCGATTAATGCCATCTCGGCACTGTGCGAAAGAACAGGCGCCGATGTGGATGAAATTGCCCGTGCCATTGGTGCCGACACGCGTATTGGCTCAAAGTTTCTTAAGTCGTCGGTGGGGTTCGGCGGAAGCTGTTTTCAAAAAGATATTTTAAACCTTGTTTACCTTTGCCGGCACTTTAATTTACCCGAAGTTGCCGACTACTGGGAGCAGGTGGTAAAAATGAACGACTACCAAAAACACCGCTTTGCAAAACAAATTATCGACTCGCTGTTTAACTCCGTTTCAGGGAAAAAAATTGCATTCTTAGGTTGGGCATTTAAAAAAGACACCAACGACACACGCGAAAGTGCTGCTATTTATGTGGCGAAAGAGCTGATGTTGGATAAAGCAGAAATTCACGTATTCGACCCGAAAGTAACCGAAGAGCGAATTGTTGAAGACCTTAAAAATGTTGCCGGTTCGAAAGCCGAATTTAAAGCAATGAAAAAGCTAATTCATTTTCACGATGAACCCTACCCGGCAATGAGCGAAGCTCACGCCATTGCAATTTTAACCGAGTGGGACGAGTTTAAAACATACGACTGGAATTCAATTTATAAGAATATGCTTAAACCGGCATTTGTTTTCGATGGCAGAAATATTCTCGATTCAGCAAAAATGGATGAGTTGGGTTTCCGGTATAAAGGAGTTGGAAAATAGAGTAGTAATACACTTATAAAATAACAAGCCCGAAATGAATCTTCATTTCGGGCTTGTTATTCTGGAAAACAGGAGGAATTAAACCAACCCCGAAAATCCCATAAATGCCATAGCTAAAATACCTGCAGCAATTAATGCAATTGGAGTTCCTTGTAATCCTTTCGGAACATTTTGTGTTTCGAGATGCTCGCGAATACCGGCAAAAATTACAAGAGCCAATGCAAATCCTATTGCATTCGAAATGGCAAAAACAACACCTTCAACAAGATTAAATTCTTTTTGAATGGTAAGCAGTGCAACTCCTAAAATAGCACAGTTGGTTGTAATCAGTGGAAGGAAAATTCCGAGCGCCTGATACATTGGCGGACTCACTTTCTTTAAAATTATTTCAACCATTTGTACCAGCGCTGCAATAATAAGAATAAACACAATGGTTTGCAGGTACGCCAGCCCGAGCGTATTAAGAATGTAGTTCTGAATAAGATAGGTAACAATGGTTGCCAAAACCAATACAAAAGCTACGGCACCACCCATTCCAATTGCAGTCGATATTTTTTTGGAAACACCCAAAAACGGGCAGATTCCAAGAAACTGCATTAATACAATGTTGTTAACTAATATTGCACCGATTATAATAATTAGATAATTCATTTTTTATCCTCCTAACTTTTTCTGATTTGGTTAATAAAAGCAATTAAATAGCCAAGAACAATAAATGCTCCGGGAGCTAATACAAAAATTAAGCTCACATAATTTTCGGAATAAAGAGCGATATCGAAGATTTTTCCACTACCGAGAATTTCGCGAATACCACCAAGTAAAACAAGGGCAAAACTAAAACCAAGACCAATGCTCAGTCCGTCGATTGCCGACGATAAAACTCTGTTTTTCGATGCAAATGCTTCGGCACGGCCCAGTACAATACAGTTTACAACAATTAACGGAATAAATAGTCCTAAACTTTTATAGAGTGCGGGTACGTAAGCCTGCATCATAAGTTGCACTACCGTAACAAAGGCTGCAATAATTACAATAAAACTCGGAATTCGTACTTTTTCGGGAATAAAGCTTTTTACCATCGAAATTACAATGTTTGCCATTACCAAAACAAAAGTGGTGGCCAGTCCCATTCCCAGTCCGTTCATTGCCGACGATGTTACCCCGAGTGTGGGGCACATACCCAGCACCAAAACAAATATCGGATTCTCTTTAATAAATCCTTTTGTAAAATTTTTCCACTGGTTCATAATTCTATTTTTTATTGCCCGAATTAGATTCTAAGTTTTTTTCGTATGTATTGTAAGCGCGTACAATTGCGTCTAAAAATGCTCTCGACGAGATGGTCGACGCTGTAATTGCGTCAATGTCGCCACCGTCTTTTGTAACCTCAAACTTTGTTGTTTTCGGATTTTTACCAATTATACTCTGTTTGGGTTTATCGGTACTTTTAAACCAGGTTGCCATTTTCGACCCCAGTCCCGGTGTCTCGGCGTGTTCTAAAACCTGATAACCATAAAAGTTCCCTTCTTTATCTATTCCTGTCATAATTGTTACCAGTCCGCCAAAACCTTTTTTTGTGTATGTTTTGATGGCGGTTCCAACCAGTTCGTTGTTTTTGTAAGCAACAAAGAAATCTAAACTGTCGCCGCCTTTTTCGGCAAGAACTTTAAAAGGGGCACTTAATTTATCGAACTCGGGAAGTACCGTTTTAATTGCCTCTTTTTGTGCCTTCTCTTTGGCTGCAGCAATGGGAGCTTCGGTTAATGTATAAACATACCCGAGTGTGCCACCTGCAATTAATGTAATTACTAAAAGCGTAATTACCATATTTAAAAATGTCGATTCACGTTGTGCCATTTCTATTTTCCTCCAAATCTTTTTGGTTTAACATAGTTGTTTATGAGTGGCGTAAACGCGTTCATAATTAATATTGCGAACGAAATTCCTTCGGGATACGCACCAAACATTCGAATGCTGATTGTAATTAATCCAATTCCAACACCAAAAATAATTTGTCCTTTCGGTGTCATTGGCGAAGTGACCATATCGGTAGCCATAAAAACGGCTCCAAGCAATAATCCTCCCGATAAAATCTGATAGGCAGGATTGATGTATACGTCGGGATTAATTAACCAGAAGATTGAAGCAATTATGGCAACCGTAGCAATTACTGCTACCGGAATGTGCCAGGTAATTACTTTTTTCCAAAGCATATAAAGCCCACCCAAAACAATTAATACAGCCGACATTTCACCCAGCGAACCACCCGTGTTTCCAATTAACATATCGGTAATCGACGGTAAGCTGTTCAATGCGTCGGCAATAGAAGTGCTCTCTTTAATAATACCCAGTGGAGTAGCGGCAGTTACGGCATCAATTCCGCTTTTAATATTTACCGGCCACGATGTCATTTGAACCGGGAACGAGATTAAAAGAAATACACGCCCTACCAGTGCCGGGTTAAAAATGTTTCCTCCCAAACCTCCAAACGAAAGTTTTGCAATACCAATTGCTGCAAGTGCTCCAATAATTATTATCCACCACGGCAAATTCGACGGAACGTTAAACGACAGTAAAATACCGGTTATCAGAGCCGAACCATCGGTAACGGTTGGTTTTACTTTTAACAGGAATTTTTGAATAAGGTATTCGAAAGCCAGCGAGGCTACTACTGCTATTAAGGTAACCCGAAGTGCATCGAGTCCAAAAACAAATACCGACCACGCCAGCAATGGAAGCATGGCATAAACAACCCTGTACATTATTTTCTGGGTCGAATCGTTCGAGTGAACGTGTGGCGACGGTGCTACTGTAAATATTTTCTTCATTATTCAGTTTGTTATTTTCTTGAACGAATGATTTGTCCTACTTTCCCTTTTCCGTAACGGATATAATCTAATAACGGACGGTGCGACGGGCAGGTAAAACTACACGAACCACACTCAATACAATCCATTACTCTTTCTTCTTCGGCACGGTCGAAAATATGTTTCTCTCCCAAAGTCATTAAAAGATAGGGCTCAAGTCCCATCGGACAAACCGAAACACAACGTGCGCAACGAATGCAATTTAATACTTCACCCCGTTTCGACTCCTCCTCCTGCATCAATAAAATTCCGGAAGTTCCTTTTGTAACTGGCACATCTAACGACGGAATTGCGCGTCCCATCATTGGTCCGCCACTAATTACTTTTCCGGTGTTTTCGGGTAATCCGCCGGCCGCTTCAACCAATTCCGATGTGGCTGTTCCCACTCTAACTCTAAAGTTCGAAGGTTTCGAAACGCCTTTTCCGGTAACGGTAACTATCCGCTCAAAAAGCGGTTTATTTTTCTGAATGGCCTCGTAAACGGCAAATGCAGTTCCTACATTACTTACAACAGCGCCAACTGCAATGGGAAGTGCTCCCGAAGGAACTTCTTTTCCGGTAACTGCATTTATCAGCTGTTTTTCGCCTCCTTGCGGGTATTGAACTTTTAAAGCAACAACCGAAACACCTTGGTACTCTTTTGCTTTCTCGGTAAGTAGCTGAATGGCATCGGGTTTATTGTTCTCAATGCCAATTACTGCTTTGTTAACCTGTAGCGATTTCATTAACAGTTGAATTCCAACCATTATCTCGTCGGCTTTTTCGAGCATCAAACGGTGGTCCGAAGTCAGGTACGGTTCGCACTCAACACCGTTCAGTAAAAGCACTTCGGCTTTCATTCCCTTTGGTGGAACCAGTTTTACGTGGGTAGGGAAAGTTGCTCCTCCCAGTCCCACAATTCCGGCCTCCTGAATTTTTTTAACAATTTCAGAACCGTCGAGGTTAAACTCTTTTACCAACTCTTCTGTGCGGTCTATCTCCTCCATCCATTCGTCGCCGGCAACATCAATAAAAATACCCTGTTTCGAATAGCCCGAACTGTCGGCCGAAACATCAACCTTTTTAACTTTCCCCGAAACCGACGAGTGAATGTTGGTTGATACAAAACCACTGCTTTGTGCAATCACCTGACCAACTTTAACTTCGTCGCCACGTTTTACAACGGGGCTTGCCGGAGCTCCAATGTGTTGAGCTACCGGAATAAATACCGTTTTCGGAAGGGGTAAATTCTCAATTTTTTTATCTGCCGATAATTTATTCTCCGGAGGATGTACTCCGCCAAGATTGAACGTTTTTAACATTCTGTTTTATTTAGCTGTACTACTCTCTTTTTCTTCTTCCTTTATTTTTCGTGGCGGAAAACCAACCTCAATAATTGCGTGAGTCGGACAAACCGAAACGCATTTTCTGCAAAGCTTACATTTGTCGGAGTCGATAAATGCCAGATTATTCTCGATTGTAATTGCATCGAAATTACATACTTTCTCGCATTTTCCGCAGCCAATACAAGCTACTTCGCACGATTTGCGGGCAACTCCGCCTTTCGCTTCGTTACGGCACGCTACCACAACTTTTCGTCCTTTCGGATACATCTTCCGCAACTCAATCAGGTTTTTCGGACAAGCTTCAACACACGCACCGCACGCTACACATTTGTCGTCGAGAATAAGCGGAACGCCCATGTCCGCACGCAGGTCAATCGCATCGAATTCGCACGACTCAACGCAGTCGCCGTAACCTAAACAACCAAACTCGCAATCGGTTTCACCACCGTAGCTGGCTGCCGAAATTGCACACGTCGATGCACCGTCGAAAGCATTTGTTTTCGGCCGGTGGTCGCAAGTTCCGTTACAACGTATAAAAGCAACACGAGGTGCTTTCTTAACCGCTTCAAGTCCTAAAATCGAAGCAACGCTCTCCATCGTTTCAGCTCCGCCAACGGGGCAATTCAATTCGCCAAGGTCGGTGGCTTTTACACACGCTTCGGCAAATGCCCGGCATCCGGCAAAACCACAACCTCCACAGTTGGCACTAGGTAACGACTCTTCTACCTCATCGATACGCGGATCTTCAAAAACCTTAAATTTCTGTGCAACAAAATAGAGAATAATTGCCGCGGTAGCTCCAATTATGGCAAGTGTTGCAACGGTATATAAAATTATACTCATATATTAATTATTTTCTTCAACCTCGAAGTTGAAAACTTTTTTAAATTGATGACGAAAAAAATAGATGATAGCATAATATGGTATTAGAATTGCCAATGCAAGCAATCCCGAAAAAAGCTCATCGTTTGTAATATCAACCGAAATAACCAGCGTTAAAAGCACCAATAAAAACGGTAAAACATAACCAAAAAACAGAGCCGTAAAACCTTTCGACTCTCTAAACAGAACAGTTACCTGCTGCCCGGGAACATATTTCTTCCTGAAATTGAAAACCTCAACCTCCTTGTTTTGCATATCCGAAACATTGCAAGCACCCTCGGCATGGCATCCCGAACACGCCGACTGGCTTAAAATAGTAACCACCATCGACGAGTCGCTCACCTCTTTTACAAATCCCGTATGTTTAATATCCGATTCCGTAACGTAGTTTTTTTTGATTTACAGGGTGCAAATTTAGATATTTATATATATGTAAACATATCTACGAACTGTTTTTATCTGTTTTTTTATAAATTAGAATTGGTCTAAACAACTCCTCTTTTCAATACGTATTATATATCAGGTATATTAGTGGCTGGCAGCCGGGCTTTCCGCAGGTAGTTGCCTCGCAACGCAGGGGTTCGCACGGCGGTTGTCGGGGCTCATTTCAATCGCCCGCAACCGCCGGCTCACCCAACTGCGCATCTTCGGCAAGCTACCGGCTACAATCCCTGCCAGGGCGCCGGTGGTTATATGTTAACTGTGTTTCCTCAATTTTGCCTTTTAATCGTTGCATCGCCAATTGTAATCCAATCCTTTTTTTTATAAATTTACTAAATGAAAGTAGCTGTAATTGACCTTGGAACAAATACCTGTAATTTGCTAATTGCCGAACTGGTGGGAGATAACATCACCATACTGCACCAAAGCAAACAGTATGTTAAACTTGGCGACAATAAAATTGAGGCAAACAAAATAAGCAACGAGGCAACAGCACGAACATTAAACGCTTTTCGGGCGCATCGGCAAATTATTAAAGAATACCAAGTCGAAAAAGTTAAAGTAGTTGCAACTTCTGCCGTCCGGCAAGCCGATAATAAAATAGAATTTCTCGAAGAAATTGGAGAAGAAACCGGTTGGGCTGTTAAAGTGATTACCGGAGAAAAAGAGGCCGAACTAATCTTTAACGGCGTTCTGCTTGCTTTCAAACAATTCGACAACAACTCATTAATTCTCGATATTGGCGGAGGAAGCAATGAACTAATTTTAGTCGATAAACGGAAAATACTCTGGCAGGAAAGTCAGCCAACCGGAATGGCACGGATTATTAGCCGGTTTAAGATTTCAGACCCGATTACCCCGGAAGAAATTTCCCGGATTGAAACATTCTTTTTGGATTATCATAAAAATACATTTCGTTTATGTTCCCAAAATAAAGTAAAAACGTTGGTGGGGTGCTCCGGTGCTTTCGATACTATTGCCGATATTCTCGACCGGGTAAATCCGGGAGAAAAAAAGCGAATAACCCAGCTTATTTCTATTGCCGATTTTAATCGTATTTATACGCTGTTAATCAATTCAACGCGCCGGCAACGATTGCAAATGAAGGGGATGGACGTGGTTCGGGTCGATTTAATTGTTCCCGCAATGATTCTTATTAAACTGTTACTTGTTAAAACCGGAGTCAATAAAATTATCCAAACCGATTTTGCATTGCGCGAAGGGGTATTGAGCGAGATGATAAGACAAAATTAGCGAACAAAATCTTATTTCGATGTCACTCTTTTTTATAAAAATTATGGAGAGTAAAAGTTAGAATG
>JALUZN010000226.1 GCA_027011835.1 Draconibacterium sp.
CTTGCACCTAAAAAGTTACGTGGTATCGAGTCGCAGGGAATGATTCTGTTTGCCGAAGATGCCGATGGTACGTTACGGTTGGTTGCGCCCGAAGTAAATGTAAAACCGGGTTCGGAAATAAAATAGTAAGTACCAACTCTTGTTGGTACTTCTCCGTAAACTGCTTTGCCGTTCGTCGGCTGACAGACGGGTAGGTAGTTTACTCCATTATAAATAAACCGCTTTTGTACGCAAAGGCGGTTTTGTTTTTTTCTGTCATTCGCAATTCAGAGTTGAACTCCCATTGAGTGTAATGTTTCTCCAAATTTCAATACTACTATCTAATAATCTACTACTAAATATGAAACGAAACTTCTTCTATTTTGCCTGGCGCGAATTAACCCGTTCGGCAAACCTGAGTAAAAACAGGGCAGCAAAAGGTGTCCTTATTTTTCTGGCTCTCTATTTTTCGTTGGTTGCCATTTTTATGGGGTTCAATTTAAGTAAAGTACTTTCTGAGAATCTCTCGGGCGAATCAATTATTTCGGCTTTCAATTCGCTGGTTTTTATCTATCTCGGGTTCGATTTAGTACTGCGTATTATGATTCAAAACCTGCCAACTTTTGGGTTTCAGCCATTTCTTATTCTTCCTGTAAAACGGAAGCGAATTGCACGGTACATGCTGAATAAATCGCTGCTGCACTTTTTTAATGTGTTGCCGCTGTTTTTTATTTTGCCGTTTACCTTTAAAACAGCTGTCAACCAACTCGAAACACCGGTTTTAATTGCCTGGCTTGCTTCTCTTTTTTTAATGATCTTTGTCAATCACTTTTTAGCCATTTACATTAAGTGGCGTACCAACGAATCGAACTATTTTTTCTATGGTTTTTTGGCAACGGCAGCAGCGGTTGTTGCCATCAACTATTTCGGGCTTTTCGACTTTGCAACCACATTTGGAAAACTTTTCGATTTGGTTATTCAATATCCGGCAACGGTAGTAATTTTCCCAATTGCAATTGCGGCACTCTATATTTTAAATCACAACTATCTTCTAAGTCGCTTTTACCTCGACGAGCTTTCGCAAAAGAAAAAAGAGGGAAATACATACGATTTTTCGTGGCTCAACCAAATTGGCGAGTACGGTAAAATGCTTTCGCTGGAAGTAAAAATGATTACCCGTAACAAACGTCCGCGCACCACAGCAATAATGTCGGTACTATTTATTTTTTACGGATTGATGATTTATAAAGATGTTAAAACAGATTCTCCGGAGTTTATTTTTGTGCTTGGCGGAATGTTTATGACCGGAATTTTCAGTATGATGTACGGGCAGTTTTTCCCCGCCTGGCACAGCCGCTACTACCCGCTTTTAATGGCACAAAACGTAAAAATGAAACAGATTCTGCAATCGGCATTTTTTCTGATGGCCGCAACAAATATTATTTTCTACCTGCTCTCGCTGGGTTATATGTACATTTCGCCAAAAGTATTATACATCCATTTTGTGGTAATGTTGTACAACGTAGGCATTAATACCTGGGTTATTTTTGCCCTCGGATTAAATAGCCGCAAATCAATCGACCTCGAACAAAAAGCAATGTTTAATTATCAGGGAATGGGCGCTTCGCAGTGGCTTATTTCATTTCCTATTTTGATAGGGCCGCTGGCGGTTTATGGTGTTTTAACCCTCCTTTTTGGAACAACTGTTGCATACATAATTTTGGGAACATTGGGATTAACCGGAATTATTCTTCATCCGCGTTTAATCGACTATTTTACAAAACAGTACCTGCGCCGAAAACACAAAATGATTGCTGCTTATAAAGCAACATAATTAAAACTTCCTTAAACACTGGGAAAAGAGACAATTAGATTTTTAGATTATAAACTATATTTTAAACAAACTCCCCTTCAAAAGAGAAATATTGAAAAACAAAAAGGGAAGAAAAGAAAAACTCAAGAAACAACAAACAATTATGATACAAGCAATTAACTTACAAAAAGCATACAACGGAACAACCGTTCTCGATTTACCGGAACTAAAAATTGAAAGCGGCGAAGTTTTCGGGTTGGTGGGAAATAACGGCGCCGGAAAAACAACTCTCCTTTCGTTGATACTCGATTTGATTCGGGCCACACGAGGTAAAATTTTGCTAAACGAAATTCCGGTTGCCAAATCGGAAGAGTGGAAAGAGTTTACCGGTGCATACATCGACGAAAGTTTTACAATTGGTTACCTTACCGCCGACGAGTATTTTAGCTTTATTGGCGAACTGCGTGGAATGAACAACAACGATGTGACCGAATTTTTGGCCGGTTTTAACGCGTTTTTTAACGACGAAATTGTTGGCAAAAAGAAATACATCCGCGACCTGTCGAAAGGGAATCAGAAAAAAGTAGGTGTGGTTGGTGCGTTAATGGGAAAACCCGAATTGGTAATTCTCGACGAACCGTTTGCAAACCTCGACCCCTCATCGCAATTCAAACTGCGGCAAATAATAAAGGAATTTGCCTCCGGCGAAGGAAAAACATTTATTATTTCGAGCCACAACCTCGACAACATTACCGATGTTTGCCAACGTATTGTCATCCTCGAAAAGGGGAAAGTTGTAAAAGATGTGCAAAAAACCGAATCGACACTGGCCGAG
>JALUZN010000227.1 GCA_027011835.1 Draconibacterium sp.
TTATTTAACCTCCATTATTACTTAAAGCAAGAGTATCACTTCCTGAAAGAAGATCTGTTTTTCTATCAATTTAAATTAAATAGAAACTCAAAGGAGTTAGTTTTCTATTCCCCAAAATTTTATCCGCAAGTTTATAATCTTATCGGTGTCAAAACAACATATAAAATTTAATCAGATGAAGACACTATTTACAATTACACTATTATTTGTTGCAACTACATTTTTTAATACTGCAACATCGGCAACCAAACTTTCAAAAGCCGAAAAAGAGGGAATTCAATTAATGCGCGAAGAAGAGAAGCTGGCGCACGATGTTTATGTTTTTTTATACAAGAAATGGAACTTGCGTATTTTTAATAATATTTCGAATGCCGAAACCAGGCATTTCGAAGCGGTGGGTTATTTAATTGAAACCTACAACTTAAAAGACAATGCAAAAGAGGATGCCGGAGATTTTAATAATAAAAAATTACAGGAATTGTATGACTCGCTAACCGAAAAAGGAAGTGAGTCGTTAACCGCAGCACTCGAGGTCGGAGCATTAATCGAAGAAGTTGATATCGACGATTTGCAAAGACTTCTTGCTGCCAACCCAGACTCAGTAATTGCCGGCGTTTACCAAAATCTTCTACGTGGTTCCGAAAATCATTTACGGGCTTTTACCGGGCAACTCGAAAGCCGTGATGCAAAATACACACCCTCCGTATTAAGCGAAACAGAATTCAATAGAATATTAGCGGGAACACACCAAAAAGGAGATCCGGGGAATTGTGTCCTTCAACAAAACAATTGTCGAAGTCAAAAAAATAACCGGGGACGAAACCGTAGAAATGGCCACGGAAGAATGTGCGGACAAAACAGATGGAACCAAAACTGATTATCTGATAACCAGTTTTTTCGAAGGTGTTCTTGTATTCCCGTATTCAATAAAATAGTGGTAAATGCCACTCTTGAATTGCGAAACGTCCAACGATAAGAAATCGGTGTGGTTATCGATTGTAAACTGGTCGACAGCTCTACCGGTATTATCAATCAGATGAAGTTTCCCACTGTTTACATTTTCGGGAAGTGAGTAAGCAACCTTAACAGTTTCGGTTGCAGGATTCGGGAAAACATTCAATAAAACATCGGGCCGGTTACTTCTTATATAAGCACTAACTGCAGGTGTTTCGGGCAAATTATAGATGTTGGTCCAAACTTTTTCGGGAAATATTGAATAGTCGAAACAGTACGCAAAAAGCTTGTAAACATCGTCATTGGTTTTATTTAGATAGATATATTGCGCCCCGTCGATGGATTGAATAACCGAGCCATCGTCGTTTATTATTTTGCTATTGTATTCGTAATACTGCTGTGCCGTGTTGTATTTGTAGTAAGTGTAAACCAGCTCCAAACCATCGTCATTGTCGAACAAATTTTCTGAAATGTATTTAACATCGGCAATATAAAAATTGTTCGGCACACTTAAATTTATTGTTTTAAAGAGCGAGTGGTCGAGGTTATAAATCCGGCACTGTGCTTTGGGTACATCCATTAAATAGTATTTATATCCAAGTGTTTCCAGCTTTACCACCGATGTGGAATAATTGTAAGTTTTATCGAGGGTAACCTGTGCATTTGTTGCCAAAAATGTAATTAAAATGGCAACTGTTCCAATAAATTTTTTCATATGTATAATATAATTTAATGATTAATAATCAATTCATTATGACTCTCCCTCCTCATCCTCTTTATCCGTCAGCCGACGAATCAAGGTGAGAAATAAATATGTTGTTTCTCAATATAATAGTTCGGTATGTTTTTATATTACGCTGATAATCAATAAAATACATAAATGTCCGTGATTGCATCAAATAACTGATATTCAGTAGTTTAGTTTTTGTCTTGTGTCTCATGTCTAAAAATCTAACGATCTATTCTCAATATACATCTCCTTTTCTAGCTGCTCCTTTAAACTTAAATCCCCGGCAATCCGGATTTCCTATCATTAATATTTTCTATTTTATTAATTTCAATCCTTCGTTAGCCGACTTGTCGCCGGGGCTATATAACTTTACTTTGTTAAACAGCACTTTTGCCTCGTTGTTGTTGCCGAGAAAATAGGAAGTCCAGCCCAGCATTAACATTCCATCGTAGCCAAACGGGTACAAATCGACCACTTTTTTAAAAAGCGGGTACGCTTTATTGTAGCTTTTACGTCCGTAATAAACCAGTCCCAGCCGGTATAAAGCCACGGTGTTTTGCGGGTTTATCTCGAGTATTTTAGTGTAAATGGCAATTACATCGTCCCATTTTCCCAAAGCCGATTTCGGCAATATCAATCCAAAACGTGCCTCTTCGGAATAGGGTTTTAGTTTTTGCGCCCGCGAGTAAAAAATTATTGCTTCGTCGAACAGTCCGGCATTGTAATTCAGCCAGCCCAACCGTAAATTCATTTCATACGAATCTTCATAATAAACTTTTTTCAGCTCGTCCATTGCAGCCGAGAAATCGCCACTTTTTTCCTGAACATAACTTTTCGAAAACGCCTCTTCGAGCGCCGTTTGATTTACCTGTGCAAATGTTGGCAACACTAAAATTGCAAACAAAATAATTATTGCTATTCTTTTTAAAAATTCCATGATATTCCGCCTGTAATTGTATGTTTATAATAACTGTATTCTACTGAATTCCCCGGTATTCCTCCGGTATAAACCTGATAAGTTTCAAAAATATTCTGGTTGATGTACCTTACAAGAAACTGGTATTTTTTCCCAATGGGGAAATAGAGTGTCCCCATAAATTTGTTCTCCGACCTGCCCGGGAAATTGGCAATTACATACCCGGCGGTCTCGATAAAATTCTTCATGTCGCCAACCAAATATTGCCCGTAAAAATAGACCGGTCCCAGTTTTGCCCCTCCCGAAATACCAAATGTATTGTAGCCAAAACCATTGCCGGCATCCGATTTAAAATAGATTTTCGGGGTGATGTAAAAGTTGGTGTTCGAAAACGGATAGTAGGTAATCCATGCCGAATATTGATTAAAATTCCGGTTGGTAATACTGGCAAAATTTATTTCGGCACCGGTAATGAAATTCCCAAAATTCGACCACACAGAAGTTGAGAAAATAAAATCGGAATAATTTATTTCCGAGGGATAAAAATACCTGTTCGCTCCGCGCTCTGCCCCAAGAAACAGCTCCGATTTTCCCCAGACAACGTTAAATGAGGGCGATATATGAATTCTCTTTCCAACAATAAAATTGGGGTTGATAAAATATTGATACTGCTGTGTTTTTACCGGAAATGTATTCCTTCTTCCCCAATCGATTTGTTGTTCGCGATTAACTGTAACAAAAGAGAGGTTGTGTGTAATATTAAATCCGGGCAAAACCCGATGGCTAAAATCCACCGATTCGAAATGGTAGTTTTTCAGGTAGTACGCTTCACCGTAATTGTCGCCCACTTCTGCCTCTTGGTCAAGCGAGCCATTTGTCAGTTCATCGAAATTGGGGTTAAAACTGTAACCGCCTTCAACAGCCAGCCGCAGTGGTTTGTTTTTTACAAATCCTATTTTCTGCTGCATAGGTTTTGTAAACTTCGCCGCATATTTCGATGCTTCGGAACTTCGCCCGCTAAAAACCAGACTGTAATACAAATACTCTTGCAACCACTCGAACGACCGGTCGTTTTCCCACGCTCGTAGAAACCATTCCGAAGCAACCCGGTACTTTTTCAGGTTGTAAAAGGCAATTCCGGTACGCGCCTGCAAATAGAAAAAATCGATTCCCTGCTTTCGCGACTCTGCCGAGAAAGCAATTAATTCGTCCCACTTTTTTTGCTGAAAAAGAGTGTACGATTTTGTATCGACTTCAACATAGTTCCACTTTTTTTGTGCCATTACTGAGATTAAAAAAAGCGACAGTAAAACTGTTATTCCAATTCGTTTGTACATTGTATATTTATCTTGGTTTGGTCGAATTGAACAGAAATATCAAAAGCTCCTTGCTGGTTTATTTTCAGTTCGCAATTGTATTCTGCCGTTTTCCGGCCGGCAATATTTTTTATAATTTGTGCATTCATCTCCACATCTCCCGACGATAAAATATCTCCGGCCTCTTTCATTGTTAAGTTGTAATCTATTTTCAAAAAGAGAAAAATGGGTGCTACAAAATCCTGAAGAAATTTCAGCAGACCGCCAAACATCATGTTTAACGGAATGGTATCAGAAATTTTACTGTTGGGCAAAAATCCCATGGGTACTTTAAACAGCACCACAAACAACCAAAACAGCGCAGAGTATTTTACCCCGGTAAAATTGGTAAAATAGTGGAGGTCGCCGTTGTTGTACAGGTAAGCTTTTCCGTTGTCTTTTTCGCAACGAATGTACGAGGTGTTATACACGTCGGTTTCAACAATCCACGTAAATTCGCCCGCCAGCTTTTGCCATTTTGCCTTGTTCGATTCCACATCGACCGATACCGAAATACGCTGCCCGGGTATAAAATGCAACCCGTTTAAAAGAATATCGTTTTTAACCGGGTTGGCCACAATATCGCCGTTTTGTGGGTTCTCGAATGTTTTTAACTGAAATGTTTTTCCCTGTTTCAGCAAAAAATTGCCAAACGGATAGTCGATGGTTGTGGAGCCGATATACGGAGTTGCCTGAAACTGAAAATGGAGATGCGGATAGGGCGACCTGCCTGAATTTCCACAACGTCCGATTGCCTGTCCCTGTTTTACAAAATCGCCCACTTTTACATCGAGCGACTGGTATTTCAGGTGGCTGAGTTTGGCGTACAAGTAGTCGTTATGTTTTACAACCACTGTGTTTCCCCAGTTGTTGCGTGTGTTTATGTCGGCAATATTATTATCCTGAATGTTATCGATTGCCTCAATAATTGTTCCGTCGAAAGGCGTAAGCACCGCTTTCCCAAAACAGAAATAGTCATGTGTAAAATCGCCGTCGTTCCTGAATTGTTTCCCGCTGCTGTCGGTAACAATAAAATCCCAGGCGTGCCGCCACTCTCCCTTGTGCGTGTGTTCGCCGTTGTGCCCCTGGTTAATTTGCCACTCGCCATAAAAAGGCAACGAAGCAGAAACAGGAAAAGCTGCCGGAAAACGTTTGGTATTTCCGGAGTGCAGGTACAGATTTTTCTCGGGTTTGCCCAACTGAACAGGAATTTCGATGAGGTGTTTTGGCCGTTTCTCGCGCAATTTCAGTGCATATAAAAACATTAAAACCACCATGTTAAACGGCAACGAATAGGGCGAAATTTTAAAAAGCAAAAATATTTGTTGCGTACTGATGGTGATTAAAACCACTGCCGGCAACAACAAAAGAATCCATCCGTAACTTACCCGGTTGGGCACTAAATAGTAACCTCCCAGCGCAATTGCCATTAATATATAGTTGAATCCGATAAACGTGTAACTGAGCGAATTAAACTCAATTCCCACAAAGCGGTAAAACAAAAATGCTCCGGTGTAACCCAAAACAGAAAGCACAAAAGTGATACGCGAATAGATAAGCAACCCCAGTGCAATGATTATTCCGGCCAACAAATGCGACTGGAAAAATATGGCTCCCAACGAATGAAAATAGTCTTTTACAAACGATGACCCGATGGAGTTTTCAAGAAAATTATAGAAATCGACAAATGGTTTTCCACCCAAAGCGTACAATTCGTTATAGACGTAAATTCCACGCTCGCTAATGTTAAGCGCAGTTAAACTACTTCCCGAAAGGGCAACAATCCAGATGGTAAGCAAAAACGGGACACTTAAAAAGGGCAGCCCGTATTTGCCAAGCACTCCCTGAAAAACAACGGTGAGAAAGAAACTGAGAATTGCCGAAATGGTGACCAGCAAATACAACTCAACCGACGGCTGATAAAACAGACCAACACCAAGACCCACCAACAGCGCATTAAATCCGTAAAGCCCCGAGTCTAAAAAATATTTATTAAACCCCAGCGACGAAGCTAAAAGCGTTGCAATTAGCACCGCAATTAAACCGCCCAGCCCGGCACCATAATCGAAAAAACTTATGACCATCAGAAAAACGGCCAGCACTTTCGATTTCGAAAAAAATACTTGCGAGTAACTGTTTAAAACAGATTCGGTAATTGTTTTTATTTTTAGGGTAGTTTCGGTCATTTAACCAATTTATCTTTTCGGATTCAGTTCGCTGTTATTAAACGTTTCCATTGTATCGCTCTTCCTGATTATATGTGTTTTACCGTCCAAATCGATTAAAACAATATTTGGCCGGTAGGTTATAAACTGCATCCACTGTGTAACATTGTATGCGCCCACCCGCTCAATAACAAGTTGGTCGCCCACGTTTACCTGCGGAAAATTTATCGCTTCGCGAATCACATCAATGTTCATACAAAGAGGCCCGTAAATGGTTGTCTCCTCGGCGTGGCTCGAAACTTCCTTACTGGAGAAAACCCCGAGGTTGTACCAGAATGTTGTAAACAACATGTTTACTCCGGCATCGATAACAATGGTGCGCCGCCCGGTTGTAGAACGCTTGTTTGCCAGCACCGAAGTTAATAAATATCCGGCATCGTCGATTAGTGCGCGCCCGGTTTCGAGAAACAGTACCGGCAGATGTTCGTGCGGAATTTCGGATGAAATTATCGAGTTTGAAATTGCCTCGGCATATTCGTCGAACGAGGGACAGGTTTCCGAGCCTGGCATGTACGCACCTTTTAATGTATTTTTCGATGCGAAACCGCCACCCATATCGATGTATTTTATCCAGTGGTTAAACTTGCGCGAAATGGCCACCATTAAATTCGACAATTTTGCAGCTGCTATGCCATATGCTGACGCGGCCATAATATAAGTTCCGATATGTGTGTGCAACCCAATTAAATCAAGATCCTGCGCCAGCATAATCCGGTTAATTGCGTTCCATGCTTCGCCATTTTCGTAGTTAAAACCAAACCTGTCCCACATGGGATAAATGCCCGTGTCCATGTTTACGCGAATGGCAACCCGGGCTTTTTTATTTAATTTTCGTGTGGTTTCAATCAGCAGGTACAACTCGTCGAAATGGTCGATATGAATGCAGGCATTGTTGTTGATTGCCATCTCCAAATCTTTCTCCGATTTGTCGGGGCCGTTAAAAATTATGTTCGAGCCGTTCACGCCGTTCTGGAGTGCTTTTTCGAACTCGAACCCCGAAACAACCTCAGCCCACGAACCTTCGTCGTGGAAAATGCTGCAAACTGCGTTAAGGTAATTTGTTTTGTACGACCACGCAAACTGCACTTTTGGGTAGCGGGTTTCGAATGCCCGTTTGGCATCGTTGTATGTTTCCCGTATCGTTTTTTCAGAAAAAACAAATACCGGCGAACCATAATTTTCAATCAATTTTGGAACTGCAATTCCATCAATACCGGTAATAATTTTCTGCTTGGTTGGCAGCCCGAATTTATTGGGTACACCGGCAGTAATTTTACTGATAACCGGTTTTTCGTATTTTAATTTTTCCATTGTTTATATTTTATTGTTCTTATTTCTCTCGCAAAAACAGATTTTAATTATGAGACCCTGAAACAAGTTCAGGGAGACGTTCTAAATTAGCATTACAGTTCGAAAATACCGTCATGCTGTCCGTCAGCCGACGGATTAGCATCTTTCTGTCATTGCCTTTCTTCAAATTTCTTTATTCATAGAGATTGCTGCAAAACGTTCTAAATCAACAATCATATCGTATGAATAGCGGACAAACATTTTACCAATTTTATACGATGCCATGGGTTGAACATCGTATCCGAGTGCCAGTTTTACCAATGCCTCCGGAATATTTTGCCCGGCACCCACGGCAAGGTAAACCCAAGCAGGAATTCGCGGATTAATTTCAACAAGGTAATATTCGCCACTATTTGTTTTAATCAATTCCAGCTCCAGTCCGCCTTTCCATTGTGTTTTATGAATGAGCGAACGAGTGAGTTCCATCATTTTGTCGTCGGCAATGGTAATTCCTCCCCACGCTTTTCCTTTGTCGGTTATGTACTGTTTGCGCATGGGCACGGCGGCAATGGTATTTCCTTTTCCATCGCCTAGAGCCACCACATTCACTTCGGTGCCGGCGACAAACTCCTGAACAATTACCGGCAGCCCCCATTTTGCCGAAACTTTGCGGAATGCCTGTTTTGCCTGCTCTTCGTTGTATGCCGGATAGGCATCGTAAAACTGTCCTTTCACCATCACCGGATAGTTGAATTTCTTCTCCATATCGGCAATTTGGTTGATGTTTCCCAGATTTATACTTTCCGGAACTTTTACTCCATATTTTTTGCCGTATGCGGGCAACTTATCTTTTTCGCGTTCCTGAAACTGTTTAAGCGTGGGCAGAAATGTTTTAATTCCCTTATCGGCAAGGCGCCCTTCGTTTTTCATAAACGAAAAAAGTTCGGCATCGAAATTTGGAATCAACACATCAATTTCTTCTTGTTGATGAATAAATTCGATACGCTCAATCAGCTCTTCGGAACCCGCCGACGGATATGGGATTTGAAAAATGCGGTCGCACAAATCTTCCATGTAAATGCCCGGCTCGAGGTTTTCGTACACCAGCCCGATAACCCGCACATCAAAGTCTTCCGACTCTTTTATACTGCGAATTACAGGAACTCCCGGTCCCGGATTATCGGTGTTGTTCAGCCCCGTTACTGCGAGTGTTATTTTTTGCTTATTCATGTTTTTCGTTTTTATACAAAGTCGAGCGGGTTACTTTGTAACGTAATCTGGTGATGTTTTAACATGGCACAAAACTCGTAAAAGTCTTTTTCGAATACGAGGTCGTCAACATCGTATTTTTGCAGAAACGAATCTCTTATCTCCTCAAACTCTTTTCCAGCTTCAATCATTTTTATTAATTCAAATCCAACCGGATTTAAATTAAATGAGTCGCCTGTTTTCGAATTAAAAACAAATCCGTTGTCGCTAATTTTAATCTCTTCGGTAATTTTCATTGTTAAAATTTTAAATACAAATTGGAACATCAACAAAAGATTATTTCGTTAATGCTCCAATGTACAATTTTCTAATTAACCATCTCTATTTATTCGACACTAACTGAATTAAAAACTTGCGCTCGGATAAACAATTTGCAGTTATTTTCCTTTTATTAGAGTTGAATGCATTTTTACATTTGGCACACTACTTGTTTAACAGGAGTATATATAAAC
>JALUZN010000228.1 GCA_027011835.1 Draconibacterium sp.
GCAAAGTAATGGATATTCTTGGTGGGTCGGGATCTAACTCCGATAAACTGAATTTGTTCAACTCAAAAAAAGCTGAACATAAAGATTTTGTTGAAAAACTACTCGGGAAAAGTAAAGCGGGCGAGTATTATAAAGTTGTAAAAAAGCAGCTCGAAAAATTATCGACTAAATATGCAATTGCGAAGCTGTTTATGTAAAAGTGTTCTAAACACTTTTTATTTACACTAAATTCAAAAATATATTTATTGAAGTTGTTTATAAACCCGGCTCAAAATAATTCGTTGTAATTTTTTATTTGGGTCGGGTATAATCAACTTTTTCCCAGTCTTCCACCTGCATTTCTCCCAAAAACTCTTTTCTCCCCTTTTTCTTTTCTTCAATTCGCCTTAATAATTTATTGTTTATATCTTCGTTTCCTTTAAATTGAAATTGATTTATATGAAGCCGGTTTTTCATAAATATATATTGTACGTAGTTTTTTTGATAGTCGCTACTCCGTTTTTTTCTGAAGCACAGCGCAGTAACGGACTTGCTGTTGAAGGTAAAGTGAATGTGCAGGAGGGAAGTGCCGAGGGGGCAATTATTAAAATGATTCAGGATGGTCGCCGGATGGACGATTATGGAATTGGTGCCGACGGAAAATATAAAGTTGAGTTAAATTACAACCATAAGTATGAATTGATTTTTGAACATCCCGGAAACTTCTCTCAAAAAATTGTTGTTGAAACAACTGTACCAAAATCGGTTTTACAATCTAATCCGAGATTTCCACCCTTTCCTGTAAACATAAATTTATTTACCGAAATTCCCGGAATCGACAGGTCGTTTTCACAAAAAACAGTTCTGAAAATCTATTACAGCCCTAATGTCGATAACTTTATTTCGGAACTTTATTACAACGATGCACAGATAAAAAGCTTAATTAATCAGGCTGTTTTACAGTCGAAAATGATTGGAAAAGAGTCCGATTATTTGTCGAAATTAACAAAAGCCGAAATTGCAGAACTGCGAAAAGAGTACAACGAACTTTTAGATCAGGCAGGAAAGCAATATGGAAACGAGGAGTTTCTTGCAGCTTTAGATGGTTACAAAGCGGCCAGCAAAATATTTCCAAAAGAACAATTTCCAAAAGACAGAATCTCCGAAATAAACGATTTACTCGGGTTAATTATGGCTGCCTCCGAATTAGATAAAGCACTTGCCGAACGGTTTACTGCTCTGATAAAAGAGGCCGATTTGCTTTTTTCTCAGAAAAAATATGCCGATGCTAAAAACTCATACAATCGTGCTCTGTCGATAAAACCTACCGATAGTTATGCATTGGCACAAATAAAGAAAATTGTCGATTTACAGAAAAAACAGCAATCCGAAATAAAATACAACGAGTTAATTGCTCAAGCCGACAACGCATTTCAGCAAATTCTTTATAACGAGGCAAAAGATAAATACAATAGTGCATTGCAGTTAAAACCCAACGAAGTTTATCCGAAAAAGAGAATTGAAGAGATTGATGGTATTCTCGCCGATCAGGCCAAAAATCTGAAAAATCAGGAGAACTATGAAAAGGCGATGTTTCAGGCAGAACTCTTATTTGAGAAACAGTTTTATGAAAAATCGATGGTCTCCTACCAAAATGCACTGAATTTTAAACCCGGTGATCCGGCAGCAACACAAAAGATTGAAGAGATTAGGTTGATAATGAAGGAGATTACCGACAAAATGCAATATGATAAATTGGTAAAGATTGCCGATAAATTATACAAAAAGAAGGAGTATCCCGATGCGTTAACCAATTATAAAGAGGCGTTTGCTCTTTTCCCCGACGAAAAACATCCGAAACAGCGAATCGATGAAATCAATAAAATTCTGGAGTTAAAACAGAGTTTTGCCGATTTGGTTTTTAAGGCCGATAACCAATTTATTGCCGAAAATTACGATGCTTCAAAATCACTCTATCAGCAAGCTTTGCAAATTCACTCAAACGATAAACATTCGCTCGACCGGATTCGTGAAATTGATGGAATTCTGGATACTAAGGGAGTTGAAGCAAATTACAAAGCTTTAATTACCGAGGCTGATAATTCTTTTGATGCAAAAAATTATGCTGATTCAAAGGATAAATACAAGGCTGCATTGGCGTTGAAACCGAAAGAGAAATATCCTAAGGAGAGAATTAATACGATAAATTCAATATTGCAACAAAATGCGAAGATTGAGAAGTTGTATAAACAGGCCATTACAAAAGCCGATGGACTCTTTAACCAAAAAAACTACGAAAAGGCCAAAGCGGCATTTGCTGCTGCGGGTGAAATAAAACCCGAAGAGACATATCCACCGGAAATGATTTCTAAAATTGATGGATTGGTAGCTGAACAAGAGCGTCTAAAAGCTGAGGCTGAGGCAGAAAAAGCCCGACTTGCCAAAGAAGCAGCCGCTGCCGAAGCTGCGCGACTTGCAGCCATTCAGGCCGAAAAGGATAAAAACTACGCCGATGCCATTTCCAAAGCCGATAAATTTTTCGAAGTAAAAGATTACGAAAACTCGCGTACAAGCTACCGCGCTGCGCTAACCATAAAACCCGACGAAAGTTACCCGCAACAACAGATTGATAAAATCGGAAGTTTGCT
>JALUZN010000229.1 GCA_027011835.1 Draconibacterium sp.
GGCTTTTTATATTTGCAAACATTTAAATTCGCGGGGTTCAAAAATAAAAACATATAAAAATATAAATAGATATATAATATGGAACAGGCAGTTGACATTAAAGAATTAAACGAAAGAATTCAAAAAGAGAGTTCGTTTGTCGATATGGTTTCGATGGAGATGAACAAAGTAATTATTGGGCAGAAGCACCTTACCGAAAGCCTGTTAATCGGGTTACTTTCAAATGGTCACATCCTGCTCGAAGGAGTTCCCGGGCTGGCAAAAACACTGGCTATCAAATCGTTGGCACAAACAATTAGTGCAAAATTTTCGCGCATTCAGTTTACGCCCGATTTACTTCCTGCCGACTTGTTGGGAACAATGATTTACAGCCAAAAGAAAGAGGAATTCAGCATTAAAAAAGGGCCTATTTTTGCCAACTTTATTTTGGCCGACGAAATTAACCGTGCCCCCGCAAAAGTGCAATCGGCATTGCTTGAGGCAATGCAGGAACGCCAGGTAACTATAGGCGACTCTACTTTCGACCTCGATGCACCATTTTTGGTAATGGCAACGCAAAACCCAATCGAGCAAGAGGGAACATACCCACTGCCCGAAGCACAGGTCGACCGTTTTATGATGAAGGTGGTTATTAACTATCCGAAAAAAGAGGAGGAGCGACAAATTATTCAACAAAACCTTTTAAAAAGCTTCCCCGAAACAAATACAATTTTAAAGACCGAAGATATTTTAAAAGCACGCGAGGTAGTTAAAGATGTTTATATGGACGAAAAAATTCAGAAATATATTGTCGACATTGTTTTTGCTACCCGCGAACCGGAGCAGTATAATCTGGGGAAATATGCCGAAATGATTTCGTACGGAGCATCGCCACGTGCAGGAATTAGTCTGGCACAGGCATCGAAAGCATATGCATTTATTAAACGCCGCGGATATGTAATTCCCGAAGATGTACGGGCTGTTTGCGCCGATGTTCTCCGCCACAGAATTGGGCTGAGTTACGAAGCCGAAGCCAACAACATTACTTCGGAAGAGGTAATTACCGATATTCTGAATACTGTTGAAGTGCCTTAAAAACTGAAGGACTGAGGAACTGAAGGATTGAGGGACTGAAGGGCTGAATGTTAGAATTATTAAGTTTTAGAGTTGCTGCAAATTGCTCTGTTACTTTAAATTTTAAACTCTCTAATGGAAACAACAGATTTATTAAAAAAGGTACGGAAGATTGAAATAAAAACACGGGGATTGTCGCGAAACATTTTTGCCGGCGAGTACCACAGTGCTTTTAAAGGGCGAGGAATGGCATTCTCTGAAGTGCGCGAATATCAGTTTGGCGACGATATTCGCAACATCGACTGGAATGTTACAGCACGCTACAACACCCCGTTTATTAAAGTTTTTGAAGAAGAACGCGAATTAACGGTAGTGTTATTAATCGATGTTAGTGGCTCGCGCGAATTTGGTTCGTTCGAAATGCTAAAACAAGATGTAATTACCGAACTTGCTGCCGTACTTTCGTTTTCGGCCATTCAGAACAACGATAAAATCGGAGTAATTTTCTTCTCAAATATTATCGAAAAGTTTATCCCACCGAAAAAAGGGAAAAGCCATATTCTGAGAATTATTCGCGAATTAATCGATTTTCAGCCACAGGAAAAAGGAACAGATATAACCGGAGCAATAAGGTATTTAACCAACGTAATAAAAAAACGGTGTACCGCTTTTGTTATTTCCGATTTTATCGACGATAACAAAGAGCTCGAAATGGCGCTTTCGATTGCCAATAACAAGCACGATATTGTAGCACTTAAAATATACGACCAGCGCGAAGCAGAACTTCCGGCTATTGGAATGATTAAGTTAAAAGATGCCGAAACCGGTTCGTATGTTTGGGTCGACAGCAGCTCGCGCAAAACACGAAATATTTACAGCACCTGGTGGACATCGCATTTAGGCGAGCTCGATAGAATGTTTAAAAAGTGCGGCGTAGATTATGCCAAAATAAACACAAGCGAAGATTATGTAAAATCGTTAATGAACCTGTTTAAAAAACGGGCATTAAAATAATTTTAGATGAAACTGAAAATTAAAATAGTATTCATATTTCTTGCAATTTTTGTCTCGGGAGTTGCAAAGGCACAGCGCATTAAGGCAACAGCCCGGCTCGATTCGACCAACATTTTACTGGGCGACCAGATAAAACTTTTTCTGGAAATTGACCACCCGAAAAATGTAAAAGTCGGATTCCCGCAAGTTCCCGATT
>JALUZN010000230.1 GCA_027011835.1 Draconibacterium sp.
CTGATTGAAGTACTTAACCACTCGAAAATCGACACATTTAAAATGGATAACGAAGAGTTTATAAAACAAATTCAATCGTACACCATTACCTGTTTCGATAGTGGCAGCTACCGTATTCCGCCCTATTGGTTTAAAATAGATATCGATGGCCATATCGATTCTGTTCCGTCGAACGGTGTTACGCTAAATGTTTTCAGCATGAAAATAGACACCACAAAAGGGCCCACAGATATTAAAATGCCTTACGATGCACCGCTCACATTAAAAGAGGTAACTCCATATATTTTAGGGGTAATTTTAATAGGGGCAATAATTTTCCTGATTCTTTATTCAATAAAAAGGAAGAAAAATAACAAACCTATTTTTTCGCGCCCCAAAAAGCCAAAAGAGCCGGCACACATTGTTGCCCTGCGCGAACTCGACCGGATAAAACGCGAAAAAATATGGCAGAAGGGAAAACACAAACAGTTTTACAGTCAGGTTACCGAAGCGCTGCGGGTATATATTGAAGACCGATTTGGAATTCCGGCAATGGAACAAACTTCCGACGAAACCATTGAAAGTTTCAGAATTGATAAAAGTTTGTTGACCGAGAAACAATTTAACGAACTCAGTGAAATTTTAAAATTGGCTGACTTGGTGAAATTTGCAAAATACACACCACTCCCCGACGACGACAGCAAGTCGTTGGAAAACGCTTACATTTTTGTAAACGAAACAAAAAAGGTGGAAGCGCCAAAACCCGAGAAGCCCGAAAACAAAGAGAATAATAAGAGTAGTGATAAAGAGGATGCATTAAAAACAGAGAACAATGTTTGATGGATTAACATTTAAAAACCCGGAACTGTTCTACCTGCTTTTGGTAATAATACCAATGACAGCGTGGTATATTTTCAGGCAAAAACGAAATACTGCAAGCATACAAATTTCATCTACAGCTTCGGTATTTAAGGCGCCAAAAACAGCAAGGCAATATTTACGTCATTTGGTGTTTTTGTTCCAGATTATTGCTATTTCGTTTTTTGTAATTGTACTGGCACGGCCGCAGTCGTCGCGCAACTGGGAAAAATCGACCACCGAAGGAATCGACATTATTATTGCGTTAGATATTTCGAGTAGTATGCTTGCCCGCGACTTTACGCCCGACCGATTAGAAGCGGCAAAAAACGTAGCAATGAAATTTATTTCCGGCCGTGAATACGACCGGATGGGACTGGTTGTATTTTCGGGAGAAGCGTTTACACAGTGCCCGTTAACAACCGACCGTGCCGTTTTGCTTAACCTTTTTAAAGACATTCACAGCGGAATGATTGAAGATGGAACAGCAATCGGGAACGGACTGGCAACAGCGGTATCGCGGTTAAAAGAGAGTAAAGCAATTAGCCGGGTAGTAATTTTACTTACCGACGGTGAAAACAACCGCGGCGAAGTAGCTCCGATAACTGCTGCCGAAATTGCAAAAACATTTGGCATAAGAGTATACACCATTGGAGTGGGAACCATTGGAACAGCCCCCTACCCTGTTCAAACTCAGTTTGGCGTTCAGTTGCGCAATATGGAAGTAAAAATTGACGAAGAGACGTTACGAAAAATATCAAGCATTACCGACGGGAAATATTTCAGGGCAACAAGCAACACAAAACTCGAAGAAGTTTATAAAGAGATTGACAAACTTGAAAAATCGAAAATTGAAGTGCACGAATTCAGCCGTAAATCGGAAGAGTTTTTACCGTTTGCCCTACTTGGTGCACTCTTTTTAATTGCAAGTTTATTTTTACGAGTTACAATTTTTAGAAGTATCCCATAAAATTTTGAAAAGTATGGAAATGTTCAGGTTTGCAAATATCGAATATTTATGGGGGTTGCTAATTATACCGCTGCTTACCCTGTTTTTTATCGTATCGCGCATTGCGCGTAAAAAAGCGTTACATAAATTCGGCCACGAAACTGTATTGGGTAAATTAATGCCCTACTCTTCGAAAAGCCGGCCGGTTTTAAAGTTTATTGTTGTAATGCTTGCACTGGCTTTTATTATTACCGGAATTGCGCGCCCACAATTTGGGTCGAAGTTAAAGAAGGTGAAACGAGAGGGAATTGAGCTAATTATTGCGCTCGACGTATCGAACAGTATGATGGCCGAGGACATAAAACCCAACCGGCTGGAGAGGGCAAAACGAGCAATATCGCGACTGGTAGACCGGCTTAAAGACGACAAAATAGGATTGATTGTTTTTGCCGGCGATGCCTACACGCAACTACCAATTACCAGCGACTACAACTCGGCAAAGCTTTTTTTGAATTCGGTAAACACGAAAATTGTTCCGAAACAGGGTACAGCAATTGGCGCAGCCATTAATCTGGCAGTTCGGTCGTTTACACCAAACGGAGTGGCAAATAAAGCCATTGTGGTAATTACCGACGGAGAGAACCACGAAGACGATGCAATTTCAGCAGCAGAATCGGCTGTTAAAAA
This sequence comes from Draconibacterium sp., assembly GCA_027011835.1. Taxonomy (GTDB): domain Bacteria; phylum Bacteroidota; class Bacteroidia; order Bacteroidales; family Prolixibacteraceae; genus Draconibacterium. The sequence continues at coordinate 2,474 of JALUZN010000230.1, forward strand.
TGGAATTATTGTTCATACAATTGGAATGGGGCTTCCTTCGGGTTCGCCAATTCCGGTACTGCGTGGCGGACAAACAGATTATATGAAAGACCGCGATGGGAAAGTGGTAATAACAAAATTGAACGAACAGATGCTGCAAAAAATTGCAGTGGCGGGAAACGGTATTTATGTGAGAGCAAACAATTCTCAGGTTGGACTAAACTCGCTGTTCGACGAAATAAATAAAATGGAAAAACAGGAGATGGACACGCGTGTTTATTCTGAATACGACGACCAGTTTCAATACTTTTTTGCGGTTGGACTGCTACTGCTGCTTTTCGAATTTGTAATTCTTGACCGCAAAAACAAATATCTGAAAAACATTAAACTGTTTTCAGACAAATAGATTGATTAGAAATTGAAGTAATAAATAGTGAGACGATGATAAACTCGCGATAAAGAGAGTGGTCTCTGTAAATCAAGAGTCTTTGAATCTAAAAATAGAGAAATGAAACAGATAATTTTAATATCGCTTTTAACTTTACTTTCCGTTACTGTTTTCGGACAGAACGAAAGGAAGTTTATTCGTAACGGGAATAAGCTTTTTATGGAGGCAGAACGCGACACCACAAAACTCGATACGGTAAAGTTTAGCAATGCCGAAACGGAATATCGCAAAGCACTCAATAAAAAACCCAACGATTTAAAATGGAATTATAACTTAGCCGATGCATTATATAAACAACAAAAATTCGACGAGGCTGCCGAAAAATTTAAAGAGTTGGGCGAAAAACTCGAAACCCCGGAAGAGAAAGCAAGAGCTTATCATAACCTCGGGAACAGCCAGTTGATGAAACAAAAAATTGACGAAAGCATTGAATCGTACAAAAAAGCATTACGCGAAAACCCATCCGATATGGAGACAAAATACAATTTAGCTTACGCGCAAATGCTTAAAAAGAAAAAAGAACAACAGCAGAAAAAGCAAAATAAAAACAACAAAGACAACAAAAACAAAGACGACAAAAATAAAGACAAGGACAAAAACAAACAGGACAAGAAAAATCAGGATAAAAACAAAAACAATAAAAACAAAGACCAACAAGACAAAAAGAAGCAAGACCAAAATAAAGACAAGCAGAAACAGAATCAGAAACAAAACGAGAAAAAGCAGAAGCAACAGCAACAGCAACAGCAAAATAAAATATCGAAACAAGATGCAGAACAGTTGCTGCAAGCGCTACAAAACGACGAAAAAAAGATTCAGGCTAAAGTAAAAAAAGAGAAAGCCGCAAAAGCAAAACGAACGAGAGTAGAAAAAGAGTGGTAAAGAATACTACCGGTAAAAAGTAAAATTGAGCACTTAATTTCGAGCTTTAAACGTTGAACTAAGAATATAAAAGAAGATGATAAAAAGAATTTTAATATATACGTTTCTTATTTGTATAACATTTGTTGCACACGCCGAAAAAACACAGTTCACAATGAGTGCTCCAAATGCAGTAGAAATGGGACGGCAATTCCGGTTAAGTTTTTCGTTAAACGAACGGGGAACAAACCTGCAGCTGCCGCCGGGAATTACCGACAATTTCGATGTTTTAATGGGGCCAAGTACCGGACAATCGTCAAGTGTTACCATAGTAAACGGTCGTACTACACGCAAAGTCAGCTACTCGTATACCTATATTTTACGTGCAAAAAAAGAGGGTTCATTCGAATTACGACCTGCATCGATTGAAGTGAACGGAAAAATTTTCGAGTCGAATTCAATTAAAATACAAGTAGTAAAAACACAGTCGCAACCGGCACAGCAACAACATAGTGGAAACACACAAACCCAACCCGGCAGCAAGAGTGTTGATTTGGGTAAAGACAACATATTTTTACGCCTTGTATTAAGTAAAAAGAATGTTTACAGGGGCGAGCAGATTGTTGCCACAGTAAAACTTTATGTAAATCCGAATATTCCAATTGCAGGATTCGACGATGTAAATCTGCCCACCTACGAAGGGTTTTATACACAAGATATTAAAATACCTCAGCAAGTACAGTTTAAACGCGAAGTTTATAACGATAAAATCTATCAGGTTGGAGTTCTAAAAAAAACAATTCTGTTTCCTCAACAGAACGGAAAAATTACGATTAAACCGTTTACAATGTCGTTACTTGTACAACAACAAGTTCGTCAGCGCAGTTTTTTCGACGATTTTTTCAACAGTTATCGAACAGTAAAAACACACCTGTTAAGTTCGGCTGTTTCGGTAAATGTTAGAGACCTGCCACCAAAACCGGTTGATTTCATGGGTGGAGTTGGAAATTTTACTGTTAGTTCCAACATTAGCAGCCAGTCGGTTACCACCAACGATGCGGTTACATTAACAATGAAAATTACCGGAACAGGAAATATACGTTTAATAAAAAACCCGGAATTAAAACTGCCGTCCGACTTTGAAGTTTACGACCCGCGTTCAACCGAAAAAGTAAAAACATCGGACAGAGGTGCTACCGGAACCAAAACAATAGAATATCTTTTCCAACCACGGTTCGAAGGAGATTATACAATTCCGGCTATCCGGTTTGCATTCTTTAATCCGGCAACCGGAAAATACGAAACCAAAACAACACAAGAGTATAAACTGCACGTGATAAAAGGAACCGAAGAGCAGTCGACCACTGTAATGAGTTCGTTACGAAAAGAGGACGTCCGGTTAATTGGAAAAGACATTCGGTTTATAAAACAGGGTAGTCCCAATTTAAAAGAAAAAGGATACACCCTCTTTGGCACAACAACGTTTTACCTTTTCTACCTGATTGGAGCAATTCTGTTTTTGATAATTTTTATTGTTTACCGTAAAAAAGCCAAAGAGAATGCCAACCTTGCATTGGTTCGAAACAAAAAGGCAAACAGCGTGGCTAAAAAACGGTTAAAAGCTGCAATTAGCTTTATGAAACAGAACAACGACGAAGCATTCCACGATGAAATTCTTAAAGCATTTACCGGCTATCTGAGCGACAAACTGGGCATTCCGGTTGCTGATTTAAATCGCGAATCGGCCGTTGCAAAACTAAAAGAGAGAAACGTTTCGGAAGAGGTAATTAACGACTATATTGAAGTGGTTGAGCAGTGCGAATTTGCACGTTTTGCTCCATCAGGAGGCTCCGAAGCCCGCCACGAATTGTACAAAAAAGCTGAAGCAACAATGAGCCGTTTTGAAAAACAGATTAAACGTTAAACCATGAAAAAGATTATAATACTCATATTATTTATACTTCCTGTTTCGATATTTGCACAGGAAAATAATGACCAACTTTGGGAAAAAGGCAATGCCTATTTTACCACCGAAAAATACAACGAGGCAATCTCGGCTTACGAAGAAATTTTAAAATCGGGCAAAGAGTCGGCAAAACTCTACTTTAATTTGGGCAATGCCTACTATAAAGCCGGCGATATAAATAACGCCATTTTAAACTACGAGCGGGCAAAAATATTAGCTCCGAACGATAAAAACATCGATTTTAATTTGAGTATTGCCAACCAGTTTGTGGTAACCAAAATCGAAAAACTTCCGAAACCGTTTTTCCTACGCTGGAAAGACTCGGTGATTAACAGCCACACAGCCGACTCTTGGTCGGTAATAAGTATTTCGGCATTCTTTGCTTTTTTAATTTTCCTCGGTCTTTTTGTTTTTAGCCGCCGGGCCGGAGTTAAACGAGCTGCATTTTGGGTAGGACTGATTTTTATTATTTTATCGGGCTTCACATTTTCGTTTGCCAACCATCAGAAAAACAGAATAAAAAACAGAAACCATGCAATTGTTTTTTGCCCGCGGGTTACGGTAAAAAGCTCGCCTACAAAATCGGGCACCGACCTGTTTCTTATTTATGAAGGGCTGAAAGTTGAAGTAACCGACAGTTTAAATACCTGGACAGAAATAAAACTGGCCGACGGAAACGAAGGGTGGTTGCCCGACTCGTGTATTGTTAAAATTTAACGGTAAAACGAATTGCAGATTCGGTTAAATATCCTCAGCCCGGGATTGACTGGTTCTAATTCCCTTTTACTAAAGTCATTTTCTGAATAGCTTAAATTTCGGCAAAATAGAATATTATTAGTGTTGACTATTCCCGTGGCAGAGCCGCTATAAATTATTTGATTAAAAAAATACTGAATACCAGTTACAGGCTCTCTGTTTTTATCTATTTTTGAACACACAAAACAGTTTCAGAAATATGACACGGTATAGAATTGGAAATAAAGCATCGTATAAGTACTTCCTATTTCTATTTCTATTCACTTTAACTTACAGTAGTTCTGCACAACAAAAAAGAGTTGTTGGCTATTTGCCTTCGTACCGGTTTAATTAGAGTCTGCTGATTTTATGTGATTATTGATTTAAAGTCCATTATATCAACAATATATGTTAATATCTCATTTAAATACCATGTGTTAAAA
>JALUZN010000231.1 GCA_027011835.1 Draconibacterium sp.
TATGAAAATATAATATTGTATATTTGCAAAAATTGGGAATTATGAATATAAAAGATTTTGTGGCCGGGAAATTTGTAACGCAGATAGAGTACACTTCATTTCTACCTGAAAAGATTTCAAAAGAATGGATTATATTATCACCGCAAATAAATTATTTATTAGCAGAAGCGAATAGACTTCTTGGTGAATTAAACGCATTTTCTCAATTCATTCCTGATGTAGATTTTTTTATAAAGATGCACATTTCGAAAGAGGCAACTACGTCGAGTCGTATTGAAGGGACAAAAACAGATATGGAAGAAGCCCTTTTAAAAGAAGACGATATAAAGCCGGAAAAAAGAGATGACTGGAATGAAGTGCAGAATTATATTCGAGCCATTAATTATTCAATAAAACAATTGGAAAAACTACCATTATCAAATAGATTATTAAAAAATACTCATAAGGTTTTATTAGAAGGCGTTCGCGGGAAAAATAAATTACCGGGTGAATTTCGGAAAAGCCAAAATTGGCTTGGAGCAACTTTAAAAGACGCCATTTATATTCCACCTCACCATTCGGATGTTCCCGACTTAATGAGCGATTTGGAAATATTTTTAAATTCAACGGAATTTTACGTTCCTCATTTAATAAAAATAGCAATTGCACATTATCAGTTTGAAACGATACATCCATTTCTTGACGGCAATGGCAGGCTTGGACGGTTACTGATTACACTATATCTGGTTAGCAATGATATTCTTAAAAAACCTGCTCTATACTTATCCGACTTTTTCGAAAAGCACCGAAATTATTATTACGATAATTTAATGCGTGCAAGGTTAAACAACGACCTGGAACAGTGGGTAAAATTCTTTTTGGCAGGTGTTATCGAAACATCAAAATCTTCAATACAAGTATTTAAAAACGTTATTCAACTGAAATCGGAAATTGAAAACAACAAGATACCAAAGTTGGGAAGCAAAGCAGAAAAAGGAATTCAATTATTAAATATTCTATTTCAAAATCCAATAATTACATCAAATAAATTGGTTGAGGAGATGCAAATTGCACATTCAACTGCAAACAGACTATTGTCTGATTTTGAAAAACTTGAAATATTAGAAGAATATACCGGATTTAAGAGAAACAGAAAGTTTATTTTTAAAGAGTATTTTGAGATTTTCAAGTGAAAGAAGAATGATTAAAATTACCCTTAACAACACACATATATCGCAGAACTATAGTCAGTTAACATATATACCTGCAAATGCAAATAAACTGTTCAGTGAATTGCAAAACAACTATTTTGCGATACCCGCCGACTTATACATACATCGTTTTTAACAATTTTCGGAAAAACAATACTGTTTTTAAATCTTAGATGTTTATATGTTTTCAAATTCAAAATTGTCTATTCATCTTATTTTGAATAGTTTTGGAGGGCGCAAAATAAAAATTTATGATACAACATTCGGAACTTATCTTAAACAACGACGGTTCAATTTTTCATTTGCACCTAAAACCTGAGAACATTTCAGACCATATAATTTTGGTTGGTGATCCGGGGCGGGTCGATACAATTTCGTCGCATTTCAGCAAAATCGATTTTACCGTGCAAAACCGTGAATTTAAAACGGTTACAGGATGGTATAAAAACAAAAAACTAACAGTAGTTTCCACCGGAATTGGTACCGACAATATTGATATTGTTGTAAACGAACTCGACGCAGTTGCCAACATCGACCTCGAAACAAGAGAGATAAAAAGCAACCACACAACTTTACATATTGTACGTATTGGTACATCGGGAGGACTTCAACCCGATTTGCCGGTGAACTCGTTTGTTGTTTCGCAAAAATCGATTGGGTTCGACGGGATGTTAAATTTTTATGCCAACCGCGAAAGCGTAAGCGATTTGTCGTTCGAAAAAGCATTCAGGCAGTTTACAAACTGGAACGAAACATTGCCAACGCCATACATTGTCGACGCTTCGGAAAAACTAATTTCGAAGTTTAGCGACAAAATATTTAAGAAAGGAGTAACCATTTCGGCACCCGGGTTTTATGGTCCGCAAGGGCGTGTTTTACGCCTTCCACTTGCCGTTCCCGAGCTGAATTCTCAAATTGAAGAGTTCGAGTACAACAATTTGCGAATTACAAATTTCGAGATGGAGAGTTCGGCCATTTACGGCCTTTCGAAACTTTTGGGCCACGAAGCGTTAACGGTTTGCCTTATTATTGCAAACAGAGTTACACTTACCGCCAACGAAAATTACCGCGACGAGATGAAAAAGCTAATTATACATGTACTCGACCGTTTAACGGAATAAACTATGGAAAAAAGCAAACTTGATGCATTAATAAATCTTCTCGACGACCCCGACAAATCCATCTTCGAGCTGGTTGAAAAAGAACTTTTAAAAGAAGATTATAAAATAATTCCGATGCTGGAAGAGCGATGGGAAACAAGTTTCGACACCAGTTATCAGGAACGAATTGAAAATTTAATTCAGGGGCTGCAATTTAAAGAGACTTACAACAAACTGAAAACATGGATTCATTCTGAAAAGCGCGATCTGTTTTACGGATTTTGGGTTGTCGACCAATTTCAATATCCCGACCTGAACATGCTAAACATTCAGTTGAAAATTGAAAACATTAGAAAAAAGATTTGGCTCGAACTGAACAACTCGCTTACACTACTCGAAAAAACAACCATTCTGAATCACTTTCTCTTTAATATACATGGATTTACATTGAATTTCAGCAATAAATATTCGTCGCAGAATTGTTTTTTAAGTCAGCTGCTCGATTCAAAAAAAGGAAATCCTGTTTCGCTGAGTATTTTGTACACCATAATTGCACGCCAACTGGAATTGCCGGCTTATTTTATCGACTTCCCCAAAAATCCGCTGGTTGCTATTGTTGAACCTGAATTGGCCAAAAAAGTACACGGCGATTCATTTAACTCCGATGTTCTTTTTTACATCAATCCGTCGCACAAAGGGGCGGTTACCAGTATTAAAGAGATTGAGTACCATTTACGTAGTAACGATTTCAGACCGACAGAAAATTACACCGAACCCAAATCGGATATTCTCTTTATTCAACGGCTTTTGGAGTCGCTTTCCGAGTCGTACATAAATCTTGGAATGACTGAAAAAGAGGAACAAATACAACAACTTCTTCAACTTTTTTAATCAATAACCCGTTTTGTTGGAGTTCATCTACATTTAAAGGAAAAGCAATTCCTGTCAACCAGTCAAATTCGTTATCTTCCCACGATTCTTGGATTTCCTAAAACCACCCCCGATATGGAAGAAGTTTATCACTTAAACTAACGTGAGATTGCTCTAAGTTTTTATTTTCGTAGGTAATGTTATGCACTCGCTGATGCCAGTTATATTTTCAATCCATTTATTGTATTGAATCGTTAGATTTTTATTCCAAAGGAATTCTTTTGGAAGATATAATACATGAGTTAAATTGTAGAGAATCAATTGCTTGACACATTGGGAGTTTGGTGGTTTTGTTGATTGTCAGCACGATACAAAGAGGTTACGAACTGTTATTATTCCTAATCACTCAATAAATTGGTTAAAACAAAAAAAGGCAATAAAACAACACGATATAAACAGACAAAAACAAAATACGGGAAAGTGCTTCGGCTTATGGAAACGGAAAATTAAACTTTTTTATTTAAAAAAAGTGGTATACTTTTGGAACGAAGTACTGGTACATTTTTGGATATGAATAAAAAAAATTAAATGAAGTTACTTACTAATTGCATATTTCGTAAAAATACTCTGAGAATAAAAACAAAGTCAGCTACTCGCGCTGGTTTAACTATCAGAAAATTCTTTTTTTATGTGTTTGGCTTTCTCTCACTCAATTTCCTTTTTTCTTTCAGGCTTTTAACAAATGATGATCCCTCCGGTTCACAGACGATTCGATACCATGGTATCCGCCCCGATGATCCCGGTGGCAGGGATGGTCTCATCAACCCCGAGCGGGGGTTCAGGTTGGAATCCTATATTGGTCAGCCTCCCGGTGGCAAGATGTGGGGGCAGGGAGCCTGGTTAAAGGAGCATGTTAGCAAGGGATACAGTGATAACTGGTTCCTAATGAATACCTACCGGTATAAGGCTTATGGTGTCACTCTGCATCAGGCTTACTGCTATCTCACCGATTTTTACGACAAACCTATTCCGGACGAGCAACTTGCTTATATCCAACGCAGTTTGGACCGTATGCGACAGGCAGGACAGAAAGTATTGCTGCGTTTTGCCTATGAGAAGAGCACTTCTCCTAAAAATGGACCCACAGCAGAACGTATTCTGCAGCATCTGGATCAACTGGCCCCCTTAATCAAAAAAAATTCAGATATTATTTATGTATTCCAGGCTGGCATGGTGGGAGCCTGGGGAGAATGGCACGCCTCATTTCACCAGATAGAAAAAGACCACGATCTTTTGTCAAAGATTGTGACCCGGGAGTTGGAGATTCTACCCAAAGACCGTATGGTTCAGTTACGTGTTATGCCAAAATACAAAGCCTTAATCATGAAAAAGCCGCTTTCCGACAGCAGTATTCGCCTCGATGCTCGCAATGCTTTTAACGGCACACCCGTGGCCAGATTGGGTTTTGCTAACGACGGCACCATGGCCACCACTCAGGATGGAGGTACTTGGCCAGAACCTCCGTACTACGCTACTTCGGGGAATCCGGCTTTTGATCGTGTTACGGAAGAGAGTCCCTTTATGGCTGTGGACGGCGAAATGTACTGGTCGGACCAGGGAGGCAAGATAGATGGGATGCGTGTCGTTGTCAAACGTCTTCGCTTGCATCACTTCACGAGTTTCAGCCTTACCCACTCTTATTCGGGGTATGAGGGGAAACATTACTCCATCGACCGTTGGATGGAAACGCCTGTGACAGCGGAACAGTTGCGAAAAGAAAAACTACCCGTTTCCGACGGCTATTTCTATGATTATGCCAACAATCCGGTCAATCGCACCATTTTCGAATACATACGCGACCACCTTGGCTACCGGCTCGAACTACAGCAGGCCGTTTTTCCCCGCAGTATAAAGAACGGCCAGGCCTTCAATGTCGAGGTTTCTCTGGTCAACCGTGGTTTTGCCACTTTAATCAATCCTCGGCCGGTCTATCTGGTTCTGATTAATACCTCTGCACAACCTGTTTCAATGCATAAGTGCAGTGCTAAACCACAGAGTTGGCAACCATACATGCCGGGCGACAGCAACTATAAAACACTGACTCATAGTATAACAGAGACCCTCGATGTACAGGGAATGGCTCCAGGCGAATACTTGCTGGGACTATGGCTCCCTGATGCCAGCGAAAGCATCCGGAAAGATGCCCGTTATGCGATACGTGTGGCCAACCGCGATGCTCCCTGGTGGGAAACGGCTGACGGCAAATACGGAGTAAACATTCTGGGAACCCTAAAGATTACGGAATAATTGCTATACTATTGGACAGGCGGACACCCCTTTCACTTGCTCACAAATCGCCAATAAAATACCTGAAAAGATAAGAGTTCTCTATTCTTTCTTACTATTGTTCGGGATAATTATTGAGATTGCTTCTACCTCGTTCCTAGTTATCGTAATGACGTTAATTTCAGATATTTGCCAAATTAAGAACACTAAGCATAACTTCTTTCACAAAGCAAGCCCAAATACGCACAATCAATATACAACTGCCGTCATTGGTAGCCCAGCGAAGCAATCTAATATTTTAAACGGACATCAATGTTTTTTTAGAGATTTTTAAAATAAATTGTTCTAAGTTTGAAATATGAAGAATCTACTTACGTTATTAATCGTTTTTGTACTTTTTTCGTGTGCAAAACATACGAAGCATCAGCCACAATCGGAACACAATTTAGAGTTTACAGAACTTGCACAGGTTTGGGACGAGGCAATGCCGTTGGGAAATGGTATGGTTGGAAATTTGGTTTGGCAAAAAAACGGCAAACTACGTTTCTCGCTCGATCGTGCCGATTTGTGGGATTTGCGCCCTATGGCAAACATCGACTTCGATAAGTGGAAGTTTACAGATGTCTATCAGCATTGGAAAGATGGTACATATAAAGTGGTTCAGGAAACTTTTGATACACCGTACGATAAATCGCCGGCACCGTCGAAAATTCCTGCCGGAGCGTTGGAATTTGATGTTGCAAAACTTGGAAAAGTAAAATCGGTAATTTTGGATGTTGAAACGGCTGTTTGTACGGTGGAGTGGGAGAGTGGAGCCAAACTTACCACTTTTGTCGATGCTGAAAAGCCGGCGGGCTGGTACAGGTTTGAGAATTTGCCGGAACCGGTAAAGGTGGAATTGATTTCGCCGGCATATAATCGAAAAAATACGGAAGCTGCAACAAGTCAGTCACGCACAAATTTAAGTCAACTCGGTTATCCTCAGGGGGAGATTGTAAAAAGCGGAAATTCGTTAACATACAACCAAAAAGGTTGGGGCGATTTTTCGTATCAGATAAATACGTCGTGGAAAGATTCGAAAAATTCGTTGACGGGTTGTTGGTCGGTTTCGTCGGCAAATAAAGGATGGAAGCCAAAACCCAAAGCTGCTGAAGTGGTTTCGGTTGAGATGAAAGCAGGTTTTGCCAGCTCGTTAAAATCTCATTTAAATTGGTGGAAAAATTACTGGGCAAAATCGTCGATAGAAATTCCCGATTCGTTGCTCGAAAGGCAATATTTTTTGGAGATGTACAAATTTGGCTCGGCTGCCCGTGCCGATGCTCCGCCTATCTCTTTGCAATCGGTTTGGACAGCCGACCACGGAAAATTACCCCCGTGGAAAGGCGATTTTCATCACGACCTGAATACGCAGTTAAGTTACTGGCCGGCATATACAGGGAATTATCTTAACTTGGAAAAGGGTTTTATCGACTGGCTTTGGAAGTACCGTCCCGCATTTAAAAAATACACAAAAGACTATTTTGGTGCGGAGGGAATGAATGTGCCCGGTGTGACAACTTTGGAAGGCGAACCAATGGGGGGCTGGATTCAGTATTCGATGGGGCAGTCGGTTGCAGCGTGGTTGGGGTACCATTTTTATCTGCATTGGCGCTATTCGATGGACAGAGATTTTTTGAAGGAGCGCGCTTACCCATGGCTAAAAGATGTGGCAATTTTTTTCGACCAAATTGCCGTTAAAGGCGAAAATGGAAAGCGTAAATTGTTGATAAGTTCAAGTCCAGAGATTCATAATAACTCTGCAAAAGCATGGTTTTCCGAAACAACAAACTTCGACTTGGCTCTTATTCGCTTTACCTATTCAAAAGCTGCCGAAATGGCCACCGAGCTTGGACTGAATGATGAAGCGGAAAAATGGAATAAAATTCTGTCGGAGTGGCCAGACCTCGCTATTGATAAGAAGAGTGGGTTTATGTTTGCACCCGGAGCACCTTATAATCAATCGCACCGTCATTTTTCGCATTTAATGGCTTTTCATCCGCTCGGAATGGTCGATTTTTCGAATGGTGAAGCAGATAGAACCATAATTCTAAATACATTAAAGAATCTTGAAAAATATGGTTCTGATTGGTGGACAGGATACTCATTTAGCTGGGAGGGGAATTTGTATGCACGTGCTTTCGATGGCGAAAATGCAGCGCGTGTTCTTCGAATTTTTGCAAAGTGTTTTTGTTTGAAAAATTCGTTTCATGTAAATGGCGACCAGTGCAAAGCCGGTTATTCTAAATTTCAGTACCGTCCGTTTACTTTAGAAGGGAACTTTGCATTTGCTTCGGCAATTCAGGAGATGTTGTTGCAAAGTCATACCGGAGTAGTTCGTGTTTTTCCTGCAATTCCAAACAACTGGAAAGATGCGAAATTCGACAATCTGCGAGCACAGGGTGCATTTTTAGTTTCAGCAAAAAGGGAGAACGGAACTGTTACCGAGATGAAAGTAATTGCCGAAAAAGGGGGAACACTTGTTATTGCCAATCCGTTTGCCGGAAAATTTGATGTAGACAAAGATTATACATTGAGGGTAAAAATATAATTGTAAAGATGAACCCCGGCGAGAGTGTTAAATTGCTGGTAAAATAGTTTTATTCAAGAAAGTTTTCTTTTAGACTGTTAAGGTATTGAAATACCGTATTTTAATTTGCACTCCGAATTTTAGGTAATAAAGAGGCTCTTGTGACACCTAAATTCAACTATTTTCATTAAAAAAGAGTTCTAATACTTCTTTGTATATCTCGCTAAGCGTTTCAAGCTCTTTAATACTTGTATATTCGTTTACCTGATGCGCACTGGTATTAACAGGTCCAAGTTCAATAATCTCAGCTTGTGGATAGAAACCAGGGAAAAAACGCCCATCAGAAGTACCGCCTGAAGTGGAGTATTTTGCTTCTAATTTTGTATGTGAACGAATAGCCTGTTTTGCAGCTTCAGCTAACTCTTTAGGTTCAGAAAAAAACGGGTTAGCACTTAACTGCCATTTAATGGTATGGTCAAATTCGGCTAAAATATCATTAACACTCTGTTTGTAATTAACTATGTCTTGTTTTGGTGAAAAGCGTAGATTAAACGCAATTTCAATATCGCCTGGTACAACATTAACGGCCCCTCCATCGGCAATTACTTTAACAATATGAAATTCTGTTGCAGGGAAATAATCATCTCCTTCTGCCAAATCGAGATTGGCAAGTTTATTTAGTGCCGGCAAAACTTGATGAATAATATTATCTTGCCCTTTAGTATAGGCAACATGTCCTTGCATTCCATGTATTTTTACAAAACCATTTAACGAGCCACGTCTGCCAATTTTAATCTGATCGCCAAGTTTCCCGGCAGATGCAGGTTCGCCAATCAAACATGAGTTAATACTCACTTTTTGTTGCGTCAACCATTCTAATACCGCTTTTGTACCAAAATCCGCGATACCTTCTTCGTCGGCAGTAATAAGCCAGGCAATGCTTCCATTGTAACTGTTGCCATTTTCTTCGATGAAATTGCTACACGCATTCAGCATAGCGGCAACTCCACCTTTCATATCAACTACCCCTCTGCCATAAAGAGTATCGCCTTTTATTGTTGGCGTAAATGGCGGAGTGTTCCATTTATCGATATCGCCAGCCGGAACAACATCAATATGTCCCAAAAATGTTAGAGTTTGGTCTTTAAT
>JALUZN010000232.1 GCA_027011835.1 Draconibacterium sp.
GCCTTAGGTGCTGCATACCTTGCTGCGCTGGGAGTTGGGGAATTAGATTCTGTCGATTCTATTAAAAATGTCTGGAAATTAAACAAGAGATATATGCCTCAGACTAACGAGAATCAAAGAAAGACGATGATGGAACAGTGGAAAAAAGCTGTCGCAAGGTCGAGAAACTGGATTGATAAGGAATAACCATGCTAAAGTAGGTAAATCTTCCACCTTTTTGAATCTCTTCTGTATAATAGCAGACAGTTCCCCGAAAATAATAAGCCATCTACAGGCATCGGAGTAAATGCAATCAATGTAGGGCCGGGAATTTATATCAGCCAGACAAAAAAAAGTGGTTGAAGGAAAAACTTGTCAGACAGGGAATCTGGTATCAATTTAAATACTGAAAAGCAGCACTTGTGATGTGTTGGCGTTAGATAAAATATAGGAGACTATACGACCAAAAAATCATGAGAAACGAATAAGGCATGGTAGTCCTATAAGAGAAATGAAAGTTAAAACACCATACAATACTGTAAAAACAGCACGAGTTAAATCGTGAAATATTTGAAGAAAATCCTCTGTACTTTAAAACTAAATTATTAACATTGTGCAGTAAGGTAATTGCAAGATGTATTAAACAACCTTGTGAAACTCAACAGGTATCCACATAAAAAGTTGTCTATTCGGGAACTTTTCTGCCACAGGTTGCTGATTATACAGGTTGGACACTCGAAGAGTTTCTTAGTCATTGTGCCTACGATAAGGCGATGGTTGGAAAGATGCAGAGATATTTACTTACAAGGCGATAAATTTTAGAATAACTAATATTAATAACACAGAGATGCAGAGATTTATTGTAAGATTGATCTAATAATAGTTCCCGGTGTTTTTGTATTCAAATACTTACTAAAGATGAACAGACGTAATTTTATAAAAACCTCTTCGGTAGTTCTTACGGGAACAGTTATGTTTCCGGGTTGTGGAATGGGAAAGAGCAATGAATTGAAATTCGGGTGGGTTACCGACATTCACTATGCATTGGCAAAACCCAGGGAAAATAAGTACTATACTGAAAGCCTGACAAAGTTAAAGGAGGCAATCGATTTGTACCGCATGTCTGATTTAGATTTTGTTATTGAATTGGGGGATTTTGTAGATGAGAACAAAATACCGGTATTTGAAAAATCATTGCAGTATCTGCGCAGTGTTGAAGCAGAGTTTTGTAAATATGAAGGAGACAGGTATCATGCTTTGGGCAATCACGACATGAATAGTTTGTCAAAGAGTGACTTTTTGAATGAGATTGAGAACACCGGGATTTCTAACGAACACTCTTTCTACAGTTTTCAAAAAAATGGTTTCAAATGTATTGTTCTTGATGCTTGCTATCGTTCTGATGGTGTTGTTTATGACAAGGGTAACTTTGAATGGACAGATACAATTATTCCCGATGCTGAGCTTAAGTGGTTGAAAGAGGAGCTGAATAAAAGCAATAGCCCCGTTTTAATTTTTGTACATCAACTGCTCGATGGTAAGGGAGATCTCTATGTGAATAACAGTGCCCGGGTTAGAGAAATATTGGAGGAGTCGGGAAAAGTATTTGCTGTTTTCCAGGGGCATCAACACAAAGGGCAATACAATAAAATCAATAATATTCACTATATCACCGAGAAAGCACTAGTTGATGGTAGTGGAGCTGAGAATAACAGCTATTGCATTGTTACGGTAAAAGGAACAGACCAGATTGTAATTGATGGTTACCGGAGAATGGAGGATATGAAACTGTAAGGTGGGTTCAAAAAATTAGGGAAGGTAAATTGAACTCTGTCTGATATTTTTTATTTTCAAAGTAAATTTTTTACTCAATTTTATTCATAGGTGCGGGATTGTTAAGCCCCGATTTTAAAGGGGCTGCATTCAATTTTTTTGATTTGTTCTCTATTGACAGATAAATCAGTTTAACAAGAGATTATTTCTGTATTAACTCGTCCGAATTCCCTTTAATTTTAGTAATTCTTATCTCAGTCTAATTTTTATTTTTAAAGTTCGAACGGAAGAATCACTTTGTTGCAAACAAAAATTATTGTTGCCGATTAACTGAAAACCCACCTTAATTATTTATAGTAAACTTATCGGCATCGTTTTTTAGAGGAAACTTATTGCGGAAATTATTCAGTTCTGAAAAAGAAATAGTAAACGTTTTAATTTGTTCCTTGTCGCCCAAAGATTGAGCAACTCCCTTTGGCGAAATTAGCATAGAATCGCCGGCATAATTTATTCCCTGCCCATCGGTTCCAACACGATTTACTCCAATACAATACGCTTGATTTTCGATGGCGCGTGCAACGAGCAAATTTTTCCAAACCTGCCGACGAACAGCAGGCCAGTTCGCCAAATAAACTAAAATATCGTAATTCGCACTGTTTCTACTCCAAACCGGAAAACGGAGGTCGTAGCAAATTAGCGGACAAATTCGCCACCCTTTATATTCAACAATTATTCTTTCAGTTCCTGCGGAAAAATGGCGCTCCTCCCCTCCCATCGAAAACAGATGCCGTTTATCATATTTCACCACTTCCCCACTTGGAAAAACCCAAACAGCACGGTTGTAGTAC
>JALUZN010000233.1 GCA_027011835.1 Draconibacterium sp.
AAAATTATCTTGACGAATTTTGTTATAAATTTAATCGAAGATATCACGGAGAAGCATTGTTCAACCGGCTTTTAGTGGCATGCGTGAGTTATAAAAACGAGTTTGGGTATAAATACGGATAATCATAAAACAAATAATAGTGCAAGCCCTGTTTTTTTGAGATACATTGTCTCCTTTTTAAATACCCGTTTCAGGCAACGAATTTAAACTATCTTATTAATATTAAAAATTGCGGGCACTTTTTATTTCTTTAATTCGAGTCTCGTTATTTAAAATACCAATTTAGTTCTTGTTATTTCGAGGAAAGAGGTATTTGGGAGTAACTCTGAATCTGCCTCGTTAAAGTTGGCAAAGAGCAAAAGATTTCTATATTTGTTAACCCAAAAATGAAATGAGAATTAGTGATTAACGAAAACTATACATTATGCTAAAAGCACATCCCAAAGGACTGATGATTTTGTTTTTTACCGAAATGTGGGAACGTTTTGGGTACTACCTGATGTTAGGAATTTTTACGTTGTATATGATTGCGCCCGAAACGGCAAAATTTGCCGGAAAAGGGATGAGCAACATGGAAGCAGCCGACATTTACGGAACATTTCTGGCATTGGTTTATTTAACCCCGTTTATTGGCGGGTTACTTGCCGACAGGGTTTTGGGATACCGCAAATCGATATACATTGGAGGTGTGCTTATGGCAGCCGGGTACATTGGGCTTTCTATACCCAATAGTATGCTGGCATTTTACCTTTCGTTGCTGCTGATAATCTTAGGAAACGGGATGTTTAAACCCAATGTTTCGGTGCTGTTAGGGAAATTGTACGAAAAGCCCGAGTACGAACACCTGAAAGACTCGGGGTATAATATTTTTTATATGGGAATAAATTTTGGCGCGTTTGTTTGTAATTTTGTTGCGGCTTGGTTGCGACTTACTTACGGATGGGGTTGGGCGTTTAGTGCTGCCGGAATAGGAATGTTAATAGGAGTTGCCTGGTTTGCTTTTGGCACTTTTAAGTTCCCCGAAATAAAAGAGGCCGATAAAATTTCGCCAAAACGCGAGGGAGACCAACCGATTGGGAGAATGTTCTCGGTGCTTTTAATCCCTGCATTTACAGCGGCAACAATTGGTTGGTTTATTCCTGGTAACATTTTTGGATCCGACTCGAATGACGCTTTTATTTTCTTTACAATTCCGGTTCTGCTTTTCTTCTTTAATATATGGCGGTCGGCTGCAAAAGAGGAAAAGGCGCCCATTGCGGCACTGCTTTCAATTTTTGGTGTTGTTATAATTTTTTGGGCAGTATTTCACCAAAACGGGTCGGCACTTACCTACTGGGCAAAAAATAATACAAACCGCGAACTGGGCCCCAAAATGGAGAAAGTTATTAACTGGGTTGCCAAAGCCGAAGAAGCTTCAACTGTTCCGCGCGAACAAAAAATAGTGGGGTTGCACGGCGAAAACCATGGGTCGGAAATTAAAAGCAGTTACTATTTTGATAATTATACAAAAGAGTTGCCGGTTGGAAATCTGAATGGCAAACCCGATGACATTACCGATGAAGAGTGGGCACAAATAAAGCCTGAATCGGCTGCTAAATACGGAAAAGTAAACTTGTGGCCAACCGAATTGCAGGCTTCAATAAATCCATTCTTTGTAATTGTACTTACCCCTTTGGTTGTTGCCTTTTTTAGTTTTCTCGGAAGGCGGAAAAAAGAGCCCTCAACCCCCGGGAAAATTGCCTGGGGAATGTTTATCTCGGCAATTTCGTGGCTGATTATGGTTGCTGCTGCAATTGCTTCGGGCAACGGTCTCGATAAAGCATCGGTGGCCTGGTTATTTGGCGTTTATGGAGTAATTACTATTGGCGAACTCTGCTTGAGTCCGATGGGGCTGTCGTTGGTTTCGAAACTTGCACCAAAACGAATTGCCGCACTTATGATGGGAGGGTGGTTTTTATCGACTGCAATTGGAAATAAACTCTCGGGCGTATTATCCGGAATGTGGGATTTATTCGATAAAAAATCGAACTATTTCTTAACAAATGCCATTTTAACATTTGCAGCTTTTTTGTTGATTGTTAGTTTACTGCCCTGGCTGAAAAGGGTTTATAACGAACATGTTGGCGCAGGCAAATAATACCAATCAACATCAAAACACCCTGTAAATAGTTTATCTTTTCGGCTTTTGCTTCGCCTGAAAAGTGAACCGTAGCATGGGCTATGTTTCGCTTTTCGAATAAATATTTAGAATCATTAGTGTCTGTTTAAAATATGAGACTGCTTCGCTGAGCCGGTACTGGCACTAGTTGGATGTCGATTGTGTTTGGGCTTGCTTTTCGAAAGAAGTTATTGCTTCTTCTTTTTGAATTCATTGTTTTAATGGTTCGGTACATTTTTTATAAATACCTCATAGTCAGAGAATTACAAGATGCAGGTAATTGTCGTAATTTGCTGAAATTCAGACTTATGCGACTTTGCGACTTTGCGAGAAACAAAAATATAAAGAAGTATTGTTGTTTAAAATGCACTAAAAAAGAGTCTATATTCTTTATTCCAAAAGTGCGATAAATATTACATCGGGCAAGCCGACGATGTTGTCAGGCAACTTTTCGAACACAACAATTGTTGTTAAAAAGCAATACCAATATTCTGTTATCTTTGTACGAAATTAATAGTTATAGACAAATCAGTAATCTTATAACAGACGATATGCTACCACAAATTAATCCAACAACAACAACTGCCTGGAAAAAACTTGAAGAGTACTATTTCGGGTTCGAAGGAACACATATGAAAGAACTTTTTGCCGGCGATGCAAAACGTTTTGAAAAATACACATTGAATTTTGAAGATATTCTGGTTGATTTTTCAAAAAACATTATCGACGATACCGTACGCGAGTTATTGGTCGAACTGGCCAATGAATGTGGACTAAAAGATGCCATAACGAGTTTTTTCTCGGGCGATAAAATTAATGCCACCGAAAACCGCGCTGTGTTGCACACCGCTTTGCGTAATCGTAGCAACACCCCTGTTTTTGTCGATGGGAAAGATGTAATGCCCGAGATAAACGAAGTGCTTGATCAGATGAAAAAGTTTTCCGGGGAAATTATTTCGGGAAGTTGGAAAGGGTACACCGGCAAGCCAATTGCCAGCATTGTAAACATAGGAATTGGGGGCTCCGATCTTGGTCCGTTAATGGTAACCGAGGCATTAAAACCGTATAAAAAAGAGAACATATCTCTGCATTTTGTTTCGAATGTCGACGGAACACACATTGCCGAAACATTAAAAAAAGTTGATCCGGAAACCACCCTTTTTATTGTTGCATCGAAAACATTTACCACACAGGAAACAATGACCAACGCCAACTCGGCCAGAGATTGGTTTTTAAAATCGGCTAAAAATAAAGATTTTATAAAAAATCATTTTGTAGCAGTTTCAACCAATGCCGAGGCTGTGTCAGCATTTGGAATCAACACAAAAAATATGTTCCGGTTTTGGGATTGGGTAGGTGGCCGTTATTCGCTGTGGTCGGCAATCGGACTTTCCATTGCATGCGGAATTGGGTACGATAATTATATTGAATTACTTGAAGGTGCACACGCAATGGATAACCATTTTAAAAATACCGATTTCGATAAAAACATACCGGTTATTTTGGCATTGATTGGAATTTGGTACAACAATTTTTATGGTGCCGAGAGTGAAGCAATTTTGCCCTACGACCAATATATGCACCGTTTTGCAGCTTATTTTCAACAGGGAAATATGGAGAGCAACGGAAAATCGGTCGACCGAAACGGCGAGCCGGTTGATTACCAAACCGGCCCGATTATCTGGGGCGAGCCGGGAACAAACGGACAACACGCTTTTTATCAACTCATTCATCAGGGAACAAAATTAATTCCTTGCGACTTTATTGCATCGGCAATAAACCATAACCAACTTGGCGACCACCAACAAAAACTGCTGGCCAACTTTTTTGCTCAAACCGAAGCAATGATGGTTGGAAAAACAGAAGAGCAGGTAACTGTAGAGTTAAAAGCTGCCGGAATGAACGACGAGGAGATTGCAAAATTACTCCCGTATAAAGTTTTTATGGGAAACATTCCTACCAACTCTATTTTGTTGAAAAAGCTTACACCGCGGGCACTCGGCAGTTTAATTGCCATGTACGAGCATAAAATATTTGTTCAGGGAATAATCTGGAACATCTATAGTTTCGACCAGTGGGGAGTAGAATTAGGGAAACAACTTGCCAATGCAATTTTACCCGAGCTGACTACCGAAACAGAAGTTACCGGTCACGATGTATCGACAAACGGATTGATTAATGCGTATAAAAAAATGCGATAGAAAAGGGCTTAATTCATCTTTCTGGATGATGAGAGATTTAAAAATTTAATGAGTCGGCTTTTCCCCTGCGTAGCTTTTCCGGGTGAAGCGAATGCAGCCTTGGGCTTTTTGTTAACTTTTTGGGCTAATCCCAAAAATAAAATCTGCCCGATAAGGCAAAAGTGACATCATGGTATTATCCTGCCCGGCAACCTAAAAGCCTAAACAATCCTAAGGTTACATTTAATATTTAACCAATACGAATTATAAAAAGAGCCGTTTTTGGGGCATAAAAAAAAGGATGTCTTTCGGCATCCTTTTTTTATATATCTGTGTAATAAAATCTATTTTACAGAGTCCATGTATTCAATAAGTTCAACAACTTTAGTTGAGTAACCCATTTCGTTATCGTACCACGAAACTACTTTTACAAAAGTATCGGTTAAAGCAATACCGGCTTTTGCATCGAAAACAGAAGTTAATGTTTCGCCAACGAAATCGTTAGAAACAACAGCATCTTCGGTGTATCCTAAAATACCTTTCATCGACCCTTCAGAAGCAGCTTTCATAGCAGCACAAATCTCGTCGTATGAAGCACCTTTTGCTAAGTTTACAGTTAAGTCAACAACCGATACGTCGGGAGTTGGAACACGTAACGACATTCCAGTAAGTTTTCCGTTTAATGAAGGAATAACTTTACCTACTGCTTTTGCAGCACCTGTAGAAGAAGGAATAATGTTTTGTCCTGCACCGCGTCCACCGCGCCAGTCTTTCATAGAAGGACCGTCAACAGTTTTTTGAGTTGCAGTAGTTGCATGAACGGTAGTCATTAAACCGTCAACAATACCAAAATTGTCGTGCAATACTTTTGCAATAGGAGCTAAACAGTTCGTTGTACAAGAAGCATTCGATACGAAAACCATATCGTTTTTGTATTCGGTATTGTTTACACCCATTACAAACATTGGAGTGTCGTCTTTCGACGGAGCCGACATAACAACTTTTTTAGCACCGGCATCAATGTGTCCTTGTGCTTTCTCTTTTGTTAAAAATAAACCTGTAGATTCAACTACATACTCAGCTTCAACATCGCTCCATTTCAAATCGGCGGGGTTTCTTTCCGAAGTTACACGAATTGTGCTTCCGTTTACAACTAAAGCACCATCTTTTACTTCAACAGTACCGTTAAATCTACCGTGAGTAGAATCGTATTTTAACATGTAAGCCATGTAATCAACATCAATTAAATCGTTAATTCCAACAACTTCAATGTTCTCGTTTGCAACAGCAACACGAAAAACTAAACGGCCAATACGACCAAATCCGTTAATACCTATTTTAATTTTCGACATGGTAAAAGTTTTAATTATTTATATAAAATTTATTCTAATTGTGTAAGTACCAGCTTTTAATAATTACGTTTTTAAAAGCAACACAAAGTAAATACTATTATTTAATTGTGTTGTGTTGCCATTTCTTATTTGGCTGAATTTGGTTTAACCTTAATATTAATTTAAAAATTCTGTTGAACAGTAGTCTGTGTAAATTCTGTTTCCTGAATAGAATTCCCGTTTATTAATCTTAACCCGATAAGAATTACCCTCTTCCAACTTTTTCATACCTTTGCAGCCAATTAAATAAAACATGGATTACAAAGGGAAAAAGGCGGCATTTTATACATTGGGTTGTAAACTCAATTTTTCGGAAACATCGACCATTGCAGGTTCGCTAAAAGAGGTGGGTTTCGAGCGCGTTAAATTCGACGAAAAGGCCGACATTTACGTTATTAATACCTGCTCGGTTACCAACCAGGGCGATAAAGCCAGCCGCAACATAATTCGCAAGGCAATAAAACAAAACCCCAACGCAATGATTGTGGCCGTTGGCTGCTATTCGCAACTTAAACCCGAAGATATTGGAACTATCGACGGGGTTGATTTGGTACTGGGCACTCAGGAAAAATTCAATCTCCCGGCCTATCTTAATAATCTCGAGAAAAATGAAACCACTCGAATAAAAACCACCCGGCTTGCCGATATAAAAAGCTACCACAAAGCGTTTTCGTGGGGCGACCGCACGCGCAGTTTTTTGAAAATTCAGGATGGTTGCGACTACTACTGCTCGTTTTGTACCATTCCGTTTGCACGCGGCCGAAGCCGAAACGACAACATTGAAAATACCATTGCCGAAGCAAAAAAAGCCGTTCAAAAAGGTTTTAAAGAAATCATTTTAACCGGTGTAAATATTGGCGATTTTGGTAAGTCGACCGGCGAAAGTTTTACCGACCTCTTAAAAGCTCTCGAAAAGGTGGACGGCTTAAAGCGGTTACGACTCGGCTCGATTGAACCCAATTTGTTAAAGAGCGAAATAATTGAGTTGGTGGCCCGGTCGAAAGTTATTATGCCGCATTTTCATATTCCGTTGCAAGCCGGCTCAAACGAAGTTTTGCAACTAATGAAACGAAAATATAGCACCGAACTTTTTGCCGGCAGAATAGAGTTGATTCGCAAAATTGTACCGCACGCTTTTATTGGTGTCGATGTAATTGCAGGAACAAATGGCGAAACACAAGAGTTTTTTCAGAAATCGTACGACTTTTTAAATGGTCTGGAAATTTCGCAGTTGCACGCGTTTACCTATTCCGAGCGAAGTGGTACAAAAGCACTTGCCATTCCCGGTAAAGTAGAAATTGAAGAGCGTAAAAACCGTACGCAGAAATACATAAACCTTTCGGAGAAAAAGTTGAGGGCATTTTACGAAAAGAATCTTGGCTCGACACAAACTGTTCTTTTCGAAGCGCAAAAAGACAAAAAGACAATGACCGGGTTCACCGAGAACTACATTAAAATTGAGGTTCCGTTTTCAGAAAAACGAATCAATCAACTTGGTAAAGTAAAGTTACTGGATATACTTCCCAACGGAAACGTTAACGTTGAAATTTTATAGTGAAAGAGAAGCCATAAAATATGAATTACAAAGAACTTTGTTTCGAAGTACAAAAGATTGCTCGCAACGCAGGAAGTTTTATTCGCGATGAAGGAGCCAAAGTAACTTCGGAAGATATTGAGATTAAGAGTGTTGCCAGCTTGGTAACTTATGTCGATAAAACTGCCGAAGCAACAATTGTTTCGCAATTAAAAGAGCTTATTCCCGAATCGGGGTTTATTGCCGAAGAGGGAACGGCAACTGCAAACAACGAGAAATTTAAGTGGATAATCGACCCGCTCGACGGAACAACAAATTACCTTCACAACATTGCCCCGCACTCGGTTAGTATTGCATTAATGGAAGACAACGAGCTGGTTTTAGGTGTGGTTTACGAAATTACCGCTAACGAAATGTTTTATGCCTGGAAAGAGAGTCCGGCATTTTTAAACGGAAAAGAGATTTCGGTTGCAACGGCATCAAAATCGGAAGATACTTTAGTTGCCACCGGATTTCCATATTACAATTTCGAGATGCTGGATGCCTATATCGAGGCATTGAAATATTTTATGAAAAATACACGTGGAATACGGCGCTTGGGCTCTGCTGCTGCCGACCTTGTTTATGTTGCTGCCGGCCGTTTCGACGCATTTTTCGAACACGCACTGCACGCGTGGGATGTGGCTGCGGGAGTGTTTATTTTACAACAGGCCGGTGGAAAAATTACCGATTTTAATGGCGGTAACAACTTCCTTTTTGGCGGAGAAATTGTTGCTGCAAGCAAAAACTATTTCGATGAGTTTTATCGTGTTGTTTCGAAGTACTGTGGCGCAAATTAACCAATTTCGCTAATTCGTTTTAGTAGCTGCATATTCAATATCTCAATAGTGCCGTTTTCGTTTTTTATAATTTTATTCTCTTTAAAGTCTTTAATTACTTTTACAACACTCATTGTCGACATTCCCGTTAGCTCGGCTAAATCGGCACGCGAAAGCGAAAGTTTAAATGTATTCGAACGATAAATCTCTTCGGCAAGATAAATAAGAGTGTCGGCAAGACGCCCGTTTAGCTGTTTATGGGTAAGACTTATAAATCTGTCGTAAGTGGAGTTTGTGCAGTGGTTCATCGTTTTAATAATGTCGGCTGCAAACTTTCCGTTTTTTTCAATTAAATTTTTAATTACACTGTTTTCAATAATGCAAATGGTTGTATTTTCTATTGCAGTTGCTGTGTAGGTATAAACTTTATTTCCGTAAAGCGATGGCAATCCTAACAGATTTCCGGTAGGTAGAATGTTGATAACAAGGTTCTTGTCGGAATTCGACACTTCCATGTAAACCTTTACCAAACCACTTTTTATAAAATGAATATGATTGGCAAACGACCCCTGTTTAAAAATGGTTTCGCCTTTTTTAAAATTAAGCTGAACACGGTGTTTGTCGTTTAACTTTAACTCATTCGGGCTAAGTTGTTTAAAACACGACGATTTATTTGAACATAAAATGCACGAATTTATTAATTCTCCTTTCTCCATCTCTCCCTAATCTTTTTCTATTATTCAAAAAACGCTACAAATATATCAAATATCAATTCGAAATATACAACTATGTAGTTTTATTTATACGAAAAAGTTAGTTTAGTTTATAGTTCAACGTGCTTATAAAGGGAATTGCCGATGTAGTTTTGTGGCAAAATTTAATTCGAGTGATGTTCGATAAATTGAGGTGCTGCAATAATAATCCTGTTCTTTTTATTTGCGTTGATATCCAATTACTTACATCTTGAGAGTTTGGTTTTGCTGAGATAATTGACATTCGTACATATATAATATGG
>JALUZN010000234.1 GCA_027011835.1 Draconibacterium sp.
CATGTTTTCTTGTAATTGTGCTTCCGCAATAAATACATTTTTTTTATTCATAACCTTTGATTTACTGCAAAGCTACGTCAATTAAGGACTATAGAAGTTTCGAACAACCAATTTGTCCATTAGGCCTTAAATTACTATAAGCGTGTGCATTTGCCCTGCCTGGATAGGATATTTTTGGCTGAATAAACGTTCAATTAACATTTGTAAAAGAGAAATGATTTAGACACGTAAATAACTGTATTACAAAGTAATACATTTGATTGTGGTTTGTTGCTGATTATGCTTGAAATATTAACTTCAAGAAAGTGTTCAATTTTTTTCTGATTGCAGGTTTTTTTCTTTGCGAATTTAAAAAAATGTTTACTTTTGCATCACCAAAATAAAGAGGTGCCATAGCTCAGTTGGTAGAGCAACGGACTGAAAATCCGTGTGTCCCTGGTTCAATTCCAGGTGGCACCACTTTTAAAAGAGAGAAATTTTATTTCTCTCTTTTTTTTTGCCGAAATCCCTTTTGTCTTAACATAAATTCGGCTCAATTTAAAAAGTTGTAGAAGATACAATGTTTGAATTTACATTATCTTTTTCGTTTGTAAATAACTAATTTCAATAAAGGAACCAACCTTATTGACTGGTCTATTGCCCATTAGGAGATAACCTTATTGTCCTTATTTTTACAGATAGATTCATTTAAACCCCCTGGTAATGTTTAATAAATTATGGCTTTAACAATTCCAATTCTATATTTATCAATCCTGATTCGATATTTTTTCTTTGATACATGTTATCGTTTGCGGGTAGTTACAAAAATGTATAGACAGGTTATTAGAGTCAATCTTTATATTTAGAAGTTGTTTAAAGTTAAAGGGGATTTTCGAGAGTGACAGGTTGATTTCATTGGCAAAGCTCGGTTTTTATAGCATAGCCAAAGCTATGGTATGAAAAATAGCTGAAGTCCAATGGAATCAAGATGTTGCTCGCAGATTTTCAATTTGACTTTAAACAACTTCTTAGAATAAGGTTAAGTGCAACCTATTAGCAAAATAGGCTACTAAGCATTGAAATCTAAAAATAGGGTTTCTATAATTTCTTCACAGTAGTTTAAATTGATTCCCTCCGGCAAGAGAAAAAGCCAATTCATTAATTTTTAAATTGCCCCATCAATCCAAAACTTGAAGTGAGCCATTTTATCTTTAAAATTTTTTACTAATATTTTGAGCAGACCCTAAATAGTCTTAAATGCATCGACAAAAACAAACCAAATTAGAACAATAAATACAATATTGTATGCCACTGAAACAAATAAAAATTTTAGAAATACTTTTATCATACTCTGACCGTAAAATTTTTTCAATGCAATAATAAAATAGAGCGGCATTAAAATTACCAGAACAAACGAAATTATTTCGGGTAAATTATTGAAAATAAGATGCAACGCAACAAGAATTGTTAAAACAACAAATACAAAAGCATGAATGTGAATTGAAAAAACCAGATGGCGCATGTAGTTGTATTTGTGTCGGATGTACGCAAGTTTTAAAATAAAAGCAAAAATGGGCAGTAGTAGAAAAAATGCCCACGACAGGTATTTCAATACTTTTGATACAAGCTGGTTGGGGGAACGAAAAAGATAAATTAAACGTTTTAATATTTCTCTTTTTTCAGGATCGGTCTCTTTCATTAATCTTCTTTCGAATTGATTGGCATAGGCACTTAATTTCTGTTGCAAATTATCGTAAGTAGTAAGAGAATCGTTGTTGTAATTTAAAACAAGTCCACTTTTATCTGAATCAAAACCAAGGTCGAAATGGTCGTGCATGGTATCGTTAGCAGTTGTCTCCGAATCGATATTGGATGCAACAGTGTAAAAAACCGAGTCGGAGAGAGTACTTATGCTCGAATCGAGAATCATTCCTTTTTCGTCGTTAAGCGAAGTTTCGAGCATTTTGTTTAATCCCCGATTCGAATAAACCTGTAGCAAAAGAAAAAGAATAAAACTGACAAAAATAAAACTACGAAATGGAGGAGCATATTTTACTCTTCGCCCTTCAATATACTCTTTCGAGAGAAAACCGGGCTTAAAAAGAAGTGCTGTAATGGTATGAAAAAAGCGGGTGTCGAAAGCAAAAAAGTCACCCATAAAAGTATAAATTATAAACGTAAATGGTTTGTCGTAATCGGTAACCGATTGTCCGCATTGGGGACAAAATTTACCATCGAATTTTGTCCCGCAATTTGCACACGTAACATTTTTATACGAGATTTTATTCTCTTTACGTTTAAACAAATTTGTCGATAACTTCATCCTTTGTTGTTTTAATACTTTCGCCCCACGAATTTACAAACGGAAATATTGAAGGAGCTAAATTTTTAAGTGGTTCATACATTCGCGACTCCTTTTTTGTTTTTTCTGAAACAAGGCCAACGCTATCGTTTATGCTATCGAAAAAGAGTAAGACAATACTTAAAATCAGAGCTCCTTTTAAAAGTCCGAAAACCAGCCCTGCCAGTTTATTTACAAACCCGAGCAAAATTGTTTCTACCAGTTTTGTTACCACTTTTGCAACAAAATGAACAATAATAATGATAATAATAAATG
>JALUZN010000235.1 GCA_027011835.1 Draconibacterium sp.
GAATTTATATCTGCAAAGTAAAATCGGGCAACACTGTTCTTACATCAAAAATCATTCTGAACAGGTAAAGCTTCAACCCTCCATTCTTTTCAGTAAAAAATAGCAATACATCACTAATTTCAATAATCCATAATTACATTATTTGTAAACGAATTTAGAATAAAACTAAAATTATTCTATTTTTGACAAACCAAAAAACTAAACCATAAATCTTATGAAAAGTGATCTGCTTTTAAAACAGTTGGAGGGGAAACAACCCGGGACCTTAATAAAAGACATTGTTCTTGAACACGAAATACAAGACGTATTTATCGACTATTTCTCGATTAAAGGGGAGCGAAAAACGGAAGAACCTGCACATACTGGAGCAATGGATATTTTACTAACCGTTGGAGGCGAAGGAACACTGGAAACCGGCAATTTAAAATACAAGATAAACTCCAACACCATCATTCGTATTCCATACAATAAAAGTTATACAATAAAAGTAGATGCAAACCGGGAACTCTTTTTCATCAGGCTACAAAAATTATTAGACGAAAAGGATATCCAGGTAATTAAAAATAAGATCTCAGATTATAGCGAGTTATACTTTAAACCCCTCGCCAACTGCCCCACCTATACCGAAGATATTAAAAGCGAAAAAACCATAAACCGGATGATTTTACCCGAAGGACTTGTACCACGCCTTGCTATGGGGTCGGTAGAGACCGAAGGCCCCGACGAAGTAAGCGAACACGAACACCCGATGCTCGACCAGATATTTTTCGGACTTGAAGGGTGCAGCTGCAAATGTTTTGCCGACGGAGAAGAAGCCCTGTTAACAGAAAATTTGATGTTGCATATTCCGCTCGCCTCGAAACATTATGTATCGGTTGCAAAGGGCGATAAACTGGCTTATATTTGGATGGATTTCTTCCTTTCCCTCGAAGGCGAAAAATATATGGGAGAACAACACCAGATGGAAGAAGAGTAGTTTTATATAATAGATTGTTAGACTTTTATTCCGAAGGAATCTCCCAAAGTTCTCTTATGAATACTTTCGAAAGATTTCCTTGGAGTCTACAGGAGACATAAAACAAAAATTAAGTTACTGAATCGAACAATTAATACTATCATAATTATTTTATATTTCACCAATTACCAACAACATACAAAATGAGATTAAAGCAAACAACACTACAATGCAAACAAGACTTAAACCAATTAGCTTTTCGTAAAATTTGGCAAAACTATTTCTGTTCACATCAAAACAAAAAGCTGTACAGATTGGGTACAATTGTAAGCCTTACCCTTTTTCTCCTTATTGGATTTAACACCTCACTATTGGCTCAAAAAAAATCAGAATTCCCGTCAATTACTCCTTATTGGGCACTGGGGCATATAATTTGGGAAGATAATTTCAACACGCAATCTTCAGCCGATTCTTTGGTTCAGGGATATAGTAATCACCATATTCCTGTCGATGGAATAATAATAGACAGCCCGTGGGAATTGCATTATAACGATTTTACTTGGGACAAAACAAAATATCCTGATCCAAAAAAAATGCTTGCCAATTTTACCAGCAAAAACATACACACTCTTTTATGGCTTACCGGAAATACCAATTTAACTGCCGTCGATATTCCGGGGCAAAAAGCTCCAAATTTCGATGACGCCATAAAAAACAATTATGTAATTACCGTTAACGACAGTGCTCTTTTATCGTGGTGGAAAGGACGAGGAGTCTTTATCGATTTCACAAACCCCGAAGCTGTTAAATGGTGGAACAAACAACTCGATAAAGTTTTTATTCCCGGAGTTTACGGATGGAAGGTCGATAATTTCGAATTGCACAATATTGCTGATTCATTAAAATCGTCGGTTGGTATGATTAGCGAACGCGATTTTAAAAAATACTATTACAATAGTATGTACGATTACACCTTGAAGCGAAATCGAGAAGGAATTATTTTTGCACGCCCCTACTCTCATCAAGGTGGATTTAATGCAATACCATCAAAACTAAGTGTGGGTTGGTGTGGCGACTTTTCGGGAGACTGGAAAGGATTAAAACATCAAATCAGTAACATCTACAAATCGGCAAAAGCAGGGTACGGAGCATTAGCCTGCGAAATTGGCGGATTTCAAGGTGCTGCTGCCAACAAACAACAGCTAATTCGCTATTCGCAATTTGCTTCGATGGTGGCAACAATAGATAATGGTGGTGCAAATGGTGCATTTACAAATCATCTACCCTGGTTTCACGATTCTGAAACAACCCGAATTTACCGGGATTTAATTCTTATGCACAGAGCAATCAGACCGTATATTTTTAGCAGTCTGGTAGAAAATCATTTAAACGGAAAAACTTTAATAAATGAGATTTCAGAAAAACAGGAAAGTCATAAATTGGGAACCGATATTTTCACAAAAGCAATTACTTCCGACACAACAGAAGTTTCGTTCCAATTACCAAAAAAGGGAGAATGGTACAACTGGTGGAATGGTAAAAAACAAAATGGCGGTTCTATTATAAAAGATGAGTTTCCGTTAAACCGGTTCCCTCTTTATATTTCACATGGAGCTATTCTGCCACTCGATATTAACGGAATGGATTGTAACAAATTAAAAACCGACAGTAAAAAAACAATTATCTTATTTTATGGTATGTCGAATAAAAAAATAGTCTATCATAAGCCCACCGGCGACGGAACAAACTATACCGACATTAAAATTAAAACAAAGAGAAATGGAAAAATAAAAGTAAAATCGGAAATGGAACACAATTTTGTTTTCATTGTAAAAAAAGCCGGTACTCCTCTCTATTCAAATGAAAACGGTTACCCATTCGATATTCTTTCGGGAACAAAAATTATTTCGAAAACAGGCAAAAAATTTCACACAAAAAAGCATGATTAAGTTAAAACACTAGTTTATTCTTATCTTGTGTCTTGATTCTTGATTTAAAATTTTAAACACGATGAAACAAAAAATTAAAATAGGAATAGTGGGTTGTGGTACAATTGCCGACATTCACGCTCAGGCAATTCGCCAATCGGAAAATGCCGAACTACATTCGGTTTTTAGCCGTAACAGTAAGAACACAAAAAAGTGTGGCGAAAAATACAACGTAAAGTGGTTTACCAACTGGGAAAGTTTTATTTCGGATAGCGAACTGGATGCTGTCTCTATTTGCACGCCAAGTGGCAATCATCTCGATTATGGCGAAAAAGCTGCCGAAGCAGGCAAACATGTAATTGTTGAAAAACCCATTGAAGTTACACTTACGAGGGCAACTTCGCTAATCGAAAAATGTAAAACAGCAGGTGTAAAACTAGCCGTTATTTACCAAAGCAGGTTTACCCGGGAGATGGAAGAGTTAAAAAATCAGCTTACCAACAAAAAAATCGGTCGTGTTTTTATGGCCGATGCAACAATTAAATGGTTCCGCAATCAAGAATATTACGATGGCGGTGTTTGGCGCGGAACGTTTAAACTCGACGGCGGTGGCGTATTAATAAATCAGGCCATTCACACCATCGATTTGCTACAATGGTTTTTGGGCGATGTCGACACCGTTTATGGAAAAATAGGAACGTTTACGCACACCAATATTGAGGGAGAAGACAATGCCGTTGCTGTTCTTCGGTTTAAAAACGGAGCGCTCGCAACCATTCAGGCTTCAACTTCGGTGGTACCTGCACAACCGCGAAAAATCAATCTTCATGGAGAAAAAGGTACCGTTGAAATTATTGATAACGATGTAAAGTTTTTTGTTGAAGGCGAATCTCAAATGGAGATTCCAGAGATTGAAAAACAAAGCTCGGGGGCCGACAGTCCTCTTGCAGGGTTTTCGATTGAACCCCATAAAAAGCAGTTTGAAGCAATTGTTGAAGCGATAAATTTAAATCAGGAACCACCCGTTTCGGGCAGCGACAGTTTAAAATCGTTGGCAATAGTTCTGGCAGTTTACAAATCGGCAAAAACAAACACCGAAATTAAAATGGATGATTTTTTAGATTGAGATACAATTAATGCTATTCTCTCTTTATAATAGTTCGGTATGTTTTTATATTACGCTGATAATCAATAAAATACACAAATGTCCGTGATTGCATCAAATAGCTGATATTCAGCAGTTTAGTTTTTGTCTTGTGTCTCATGTCTAAAAATCTAACGATCTATTCGCTTTATTATTCAGAAAAATAAATTTCCGAAAAGCAAAATGGAATAAGTATATTTGTAAATAAAGTTAACAACAACAAAAAATTTGGCAAAAAAGAGAAACATCGAAATCCGCTCCGAAGAGGTGCAGGAGATAATGGGAACCCCTCCAAAATGGATTATTCGCCGGGGAATAGTAATTATTTCAGCAGTGGTTTTGGTGTTACTTGGCGGCAGTTATTTCTATAAATACCCCGACATAATTAATGCCCGTGTTACCATTGTTTCCGAAAATCCGCCCATCTCTATTATTGCCCGCTCCGACGGCAAACTCGACAAAATATTTGTTACCGACAAACAAAAAGTGGCAACCAACACAATACTTGGTTTAATTGAAAACCCCACCAACTACGAAGACGCTTATTTGTTAATTAACGATTTAAAAGCAATACAAAGCTTTTTCAATTATCCTGAAAGATTTATCGATCTCGAATTTAAAAAAAACTACAGTCTCGGATTGTACCATTCATACTATTCCGCATTTATAAGTCAATTAAAAGAGGTTCAGACTTTTTACAAATTCAATCCCTTCGACCAGCGTATTAATTCACTGTCGAAACAGATAAACGGGTATAAAAATTACATTATAAAATCGCGCGAAAAAATTGCTGTTTTACGTCAGGATTACGAACTGGCAAACAGTCAGTTTTACCGCGATTCGACATTAAACAGAAAAGGAGTACTTTCTGATGTAGATTTAGAAAAATCGCAAGCGGCAATGTTAAAGCAAAAATTTACCTACCAAAACGCAATAACGCAACTTGCAAGTACGCAAATTACCATTAACAATTTAACCAACAACATACAGGAACAGAAAATATTAAAACTCGAAACCGAAAAAAAACTTTTGGCCGGACTAAAAGAGAAATACGATAATCTGGCCAATCAACTGCGCTCATGGGAACAGGCATTTATATTAAAAACCCCCGTTGAGGGAACCGTAACATTTACAAACTATTGGAGCGCCAATCAGTTTGTTTCAAGCGGAAATATAGTATTTACAGTTATCCCCGACGGTCATCAAAAAATAATAGGAAAAGCAATAATCCCGGTTATTGGAGCCGGAAAAACAAAATTAGGGCAACAGGTAAATATTAAACTCGACAACTTCCCTTATATGGAATTTGGAATAATAGAGGGAACAATAACAAACATTTCGATGGTACCTGTTACATCGGAAAACGGAAACTATTATACTGCCGAAATACACCTCGTTAACGGATTAATAACGAACTACAATAAAGAGTTACCATTCAACCAGGAGATGCAGGGAAATGCCGAAATAATTACCAAAGACCGCCGGCTGATAGAGCGATTGGTAGAACCTTTAGTCTCAATTTTTAGAGAAAAAATCGATTAGATTCCCAATCGACTAAAACTCAAACTTTTCCAAATCTTAATTTTTTGAAAATAAAGCAAAAAAGCCATTGAACTTTGCATAAAAGTTGTACTTTTGCGAGCCGTTTTAAGGGGGTGGTATGCATTTTCCTCTCAAAACGTAGTGATTTTAAGGATTTTTGCATACTTTTGCAGTCCATTTTTTGAAATGATTATTAACTATATAAAAAACAGGTAGTTATGCCAACTATTCAACAGTTAGTTAGGAAAGGAAGACAACGTAAGGTAGAGAAGAGTGGTTCTCCAGCCTTAGATTCATGCCCACAACGTCGTGGTGTATGTGTTCGTGTTTATACAACAACACCAAAAAAACCAAACTCGGCAATGCGTAAAGTTGCAAGGGTACGGTTAACAAATGGTAAAGAGATTAACGCCTACATTCCGGGTGAAGGCCACAACCTTCAGGAGCACTCAATCGTGCTTGTTCGCGGAGGAAGAGTAAAAGACCTTCCGGGTGTACGTTACCACCTAATTCGTGGAGCTCTCGATACTGCAGGTGTTGAAGGACGTTTACAACGTCGCTCGAAATATGGAGCAAAGAAACCGAAGAAAAAGTAAAAATTTAAAAAAGTAGTTAACAACGTTATTTGTAGTGGTTGGGTTGAGTAAGTAATTCTCTTAGAATGTCTTCCGGAGAAAAGCTGAAGACCGCCTTAGGGCAGCCGATTTGAATAACACTAAAAAGTTTTAAAATGAGAAAGTCGAAACCAAAGAAGAGGCATCTGTTACCAGATCCCAAATTCAACGACGTGCTGGTAACCCGGTTCGTTAACGATTTGATGAAAGACGGAAAAAAATCTACAGCTTACGCCGTATTTTACCAGGCAATTGAAATGGTTGAAAAACGCGCAAAAGATACAGAATTAGCTCCGCTCGATGTTTGGAAAAAAGCACTGGAAAACATTACTCCTGCAGTTGAAGTAAAGAGCCGCCGTGTAGGTGGAGCAACATTTCAGGTACCAATGGAAGTAAGACCCGAAAGAAAGCAATCAATCAGTATTAAAAATATGATTTTGTTTGCACGGAAACGTTCAGGAAAATCGATGGCCGATAAATTATCAGCCGAGATTGTTGCTGCGTTTAACGAAGAAGGTGGTGCTTTCAAAAAGAAAGAAGATACGCACAGAATGGCAGAAGCCAACCGTGCATTCGCACACTTCAGATTTTAGTTTAGCAAAGTTCAGTTTACAGAAAAGAATTAAAGATTATTAGAAAAGATGGCTAAGCAAGATCTGAAAAATACAAGAAATATTGGAATTATGGCGCACATCGATGCGGGTAAAACCACGGTTACAGAACGTATTCTGTACTACACGGGGTTAACCCATCGCATTGGTGAAGTTCATGATGGTGCTGCTACAATGGATTGGATGGAGCAGGAACAAGAGAGAGGAATTACCATTACATCGGCAGCAACAACAACATTCTGGAAATACAAAGATGTTGAACACAAAATTAACATCATCGATACTCCCGGACACGTTGACTTTACCGTTGAGGTAGAGCGTTCGTTACGTATTCTCGATGGTACCGTTGCACTTTTCTGCGCCGTTGGTGGTGTTGAAGCGCAATCGGAAACCGTTTGGCGTCAGGCCGAAAAATACGGAGTTCCCCGTATTGCATTCGTAAATAAAATGGATCGTCAGGGAGCCGACTTCTTTAATGTATATAACGACATTATCGAAAAACTTGGAGCAAACCCTGTTCCCGTTCAAATTCCTATTGGCGCCGAAGAGAAATTCGAAGGCGTTATCGATCTTATTGAAATGAAAGCCGTACGTTGGTTCGACGACGAAAATAAAGGAACAACATACAGCTTAGACGAAATCCCTGCCGAGTTGCTTGAACAAGCAGAAGAGTGGAGAGGAAAATTAGTAGAATCGGTTGCCGAAGTTGACGACGAACTATTGGAGCGTTATTTCGAAGACCCCGACTCGATTACAAAAGAAGAGATGCTTACCGTTATTCGCCGGGCAACACTCGAAGGAGTTATTATTCCGATGATGTGCGGATCAGCATTTAAAAATAAAGGTGTACAACGTCTGTTAGATTCGGTTTGCGCTTTCTTACCCAGCCCACTCGATAGTGGCGATATTACAGGAGAAAATCCGGTAATTAAAAAAGAAGTTACCCGCAGCCCCGATGCTAACGAACCATTTGCTGCGTTAGCATTTAAAATTGCTACCGACCCGTTTGTTGGTCGTTTGGCATTTATGCGTGTTTACTCGGGTAGAATTGATGCCGGAACAGCAGTATTAAATACGCGTACCGGAAAAAAAGAGCGTATCTCGCGCTTGTATCAAATGCACTCGAATAAACAAAATCCAAAAGATTTTATTGAAGCAGGTGATATTTGTGCAGCAGTAGGTTTTAAAAACATTCGTACCGGCGATACACTTTGTGATATAAAACATCCTATTGTTTTAGAAAGTATGGACTTTCCGGAACCAGTAATTGGTGTGGCAATCGAACCCAAATCTCAAAAAGATGTGGATAAATTGGGGAACGGACTGGCAAAATTGTCTGAGGAAGATCCAACATTCCAGGTGCATACCGACGAAGACTCCGGTCAGACCGTAATTCGCGGAATGGGCGAACTTCACCTTGAGATTTTGGTCGACCGTTTACGACGCGAATTTAAAGTTGAATGCAATCAGGGTGCACCGCAAGTTGCATACAAAGAAGCAATCAGCAAAAAAGTTAATTTACGCGAAGTATTCAAAAAGCAAACTGGTGGACGCGGTAAATTTGCCGACATTATTGTTGATGTTGAACCTGCCGATGAAGGAGTAACAGGATTACAATTTATCGATCAGGTAAAAGGAGGACGTATTCCAAAAGAATTTATTCCTTCGGTAGAGAAAGGATTTACCGATGCACTGAGAAATGGTCCATTGGCAGGTTTCCCTGTCGATAGTCTGAAGGTTACTTTGCTCGATGGTTCATTCCATCCTGTCGATTCAGACCAGTTATCGTTCGAAATTTGTGCCAAGCAGGCATTCCGTAATGCTGCATCGAAAGCAGGTCCAAAACTATTAGAGCCGATAATGAAAGTGGAGATTGTAACTCCCGAAGAATATATGGGCGATATTATTGGCGATTTAAACCGCCGTCGCGGAGAAATTGCCGGAATGGAAGACAAAGGAGGAGCAAAAGTTATTAGTGCAAAAGTTCCTCTGGCAGAGCAATTTGGTTACGTAACCGTATTGCGCACACTCTCGTCGGGAAGAGCAACTTCGTCGATGGAGTTCAGCCACTACCAGGAAGTGCCGAAAGGACTTGCCGAGAAAGTATTGGATGATGTTAAAGGAAGAACAGATTTATTATAATAATTATAACAAATTCTCACTATGAGTCAAAAGATCAGGATTAAGCTAAAATCGTACGATCACAATTTAGTTGACAAGTCGGCTGAGAAAATCGTAAAAACAGTAAAAACAACCGGAGCAGTTGTAAGCGGACCAATTCCACTTCCAACCCACCGCAGGGTATTTACCGTATTACGTTCAACCTTCGTAAATAAAAAATCGAGGGAACAATTTCAGTTGTCTTCATACAAACGTTTGATCGACATTTATGGCTCATCCGCAAAAACAATCGATGCACTAATGAAACTGGAATTACCCAGTGGCGTTGAAGTAGAAATTAAAGTTTGATAATTTAAAGTAGTCAAAATGGCTGGTATTATTGGAAAAAAAATCGGAATGACATCCGTATTCAGTGTTGAGGGGAAAAACATCCCATGCACTGTGATTGAAGCCGGTCCTTGTGTAGTAACACAAGTGAAGACCGAAGAAACTGACGGCTACAACGCGCTTCAACTTGCTTATGGCGACAAGAAAGAAAAACATGCCACCAAAGCAGAGTTCGGGCACTTTAAAAAAGCCGGTGTAACACCGAAGCGTAAAGTAGTAGAGTTTAGAAACACCTACCAGGAAGCTTTTGAATTGGGACAAGAAATTGATGTAAACGTATTTCATGAAAATGATTTCGTTGACGTTGTCGGAGTCTCAAAAGGAAAAGGTTTTCAGGGCGTAGTTAAAAGACACAATTTTAAAGGTGTCAACGATGCAACGCACGGACAGCACAACAGGTTAAGAGCACCAGGTTCTATTGGAGCTTCGTCTTGGCCATCGCGTGTATTTAAAGGAATGCGTATGGCAGGTAGAGATGGTGGCAAAACTGTAACCATCGAGAATCTTCAGGTAATAAAAATTATTGCCGAGAAGAATTTAATTGTGGTAAAAGGTTCTGTACCCGGCGCCAAAGGTTCATACTTAATAATTAGGAAGCAATGGAATTAAGCGTACTTGATATTAAAGGAAAAGAAACCGGAAGGAAAGTCACTTTAAACGACCAGATATTCGGAATTGAGCCCAGCGACCATGCTATTTACCTCGATGTAAAGCAATACATGGCAAACCAACGCCAGGGAACTCATAAATCGAAAGAACGTGGAGATATTTCGGGAAGTACCCGTAAAATCAAAAAACAAAAAGGTACAGGAACAGCACGGGCAGGAAGCATTAAATCGCCTATCTTCCGTGGTGGAGGTACCGTTTTCGGACCACGTCCTCGCAACTATGGCTTTAAACTTAACAAGAAAGTTAAAGAATTAGCCAGAAAATCTGCTTTGACTTATAAAGCGAACGAAAAAAGTATTTTGGTGCTCGAAGATTTCAATTTAGAAGCTCCAAAAACAAAAGAGATGGTGGCAATAAAAAGTAATCTGCAAATCGCTGATAAAAAGTCACTTTTCGTTTTACCAGTCGAAAATAATAACATATATTTGTCCTCCAGAAATTTACAGGACATTTCGGTTGTAATTGCTTCTGAATTAAACACTTACCAGATTCTAAATGCAAAAACTATTGTTCTTCTGGAAGGGTCGGTAAAGAAATTAGAAGAAGCGTTAAAACTTTAAGGCGATAAAAAATGGATATTTTAATAAAACCATTAGTAACAGAAAAGATGACCGCTCAGTCGGAACGGTTTAACCGTTACGGTTTCGTAGTCGATCGCAGAGCAACTAAACCGCAAATAAAAAAGGCAATTGAAAACCTTTATAACGTTTCGGTTGAAAGCGTAAACACCATGGTTTATGGTGGAAAAATGAAATCAAGATATACCAAAGGTGGTGTAATCACCGGCAAAACTGCTTCGTTTAAAAAAGCAATTGTTACTTTGGTTGACGGAGAAAGCATTGACTTTTATAGTAATATTTAATATACAATGGCAGTAAGAAAATTAAAACCAGTAACACCGGGTCAAAGGCACAAAATTATTGGCGCTTTTGATACCATTACTGCATCTACGCCTGAGAAATCATTGTTGGAGCCCCTGCGGAAATCTGGTGGCCGAAATAACCAGGGCCGCATGACAATGAGGTATAGAGGTGGGGGACACAAACGCAAATACCGTGTTATCGACTTTAAACGCGATAAAGACGGCATTGCAGCTGTTGTCGATTCCATTCAGTACGATCCAAACCGTACTGCCCGCATCGCCCTTCTGAAATATGAAGATGGCGAAAAAAGATACATCGTTGCGCCTAACGGGTTGCAAGTTGGTCAAACGGTGAAAAGCGGTTCAGGAGCAGATCCTGAAGTGGGAAACTCTCTACCACTATCTGAGATACCTCTCGGAACATTGGTTCACAACATTGAACTCCACCCCGGGCAGGGTGGCGTTATGGCTCGTAGTGCAGGCGCGTATGCGCAGCTGACCTCTCGTGAAGGAAAATTCGCAATTTTGAAATTACCTTCAGGCGAATCTCGTATGGTACTCGTATCCTGTAAGGCTACAGTAGGTACTGTTGGAAATACAGAACACAACCTCGAAAAATCGGGTAAAGCCGGTCGATCAAGGTGGTTAGGAAGAAGACCACGGGTACGTGGAGTTGTGATGAATCCGGTTGATCACCCAATGGGTGGTGGTGAAGGTAAATCTTCAGGCGGACACCCACGCTCACGCACAGGTGTTCTTGCGAAAGGGTTTAAAACCCGTTCGAAGAAAAAAGCTTCCAGCAAGTATATTGTAGAACGTAGGAAAAAATAAATAGAGGAATATTATGAGTCGTTCATTAAAAAAAGGTCCCTATATCGATTTTAAACTCGAAAGAAAAGTGTTGGCAATGAATGATGCCAACAAAAAATCGGTTGTAAAAACATGGGCCAGAGCATCAGTAATTTCTCCTGATTTTGTAGGTCATACAATTGCTGTACATAACGGAAACAAATTCATTCCGGTTTACATTACCGAAAACATGGTAGGACACCGTTTAGGCGAATTTGCTCCAACACGTACATACAGAGGTCATGGCGGGAACAAAAAGAGGTAAGGCATAACTATTAATTTTAAAAAGAAAAGAAAATGGGTGCCAGAAAAAGACTAGCAGCTGAGAAAAGAAAAGAAGAGAAAAAACAACAATATTTTGCTGTTTTAAAAAACTGCCCTACATCTCCACGAAAAATGAGGTTAGTAGCCGATATGATTCGTGGCGTTGAAGTGAACAAAGCACTCGACCTTTTGAAATACTCGTCAAAAGAGTCGTCGCGCAGGGTAGAAAAACTTCTTCTTTCGGCCATTGCCAATTGGCAGGCTAAAAACGAAGGAGTTCGTTTAGAGGAAAGTGAACTTTACGTACAAAAAATCATGGTAGATTCAGGTCGAATTCTGAAACGTTTACGCCCGGCTCCACAAGGCCGCGCACACCGAATCAGAAAACG
This sequence comes from Draconibacterium sp., assembly GCA_027011835.1. Taxonomy (GTDB): domain Bacteria; phylum Bacteroidota; class Bacteroidia; order Bacteroidales; family Prolixibacteraceae; genus Draconibacterium. The sequence continues at coordinate 12,336 of JALUZN010000235.1, forward strand.
CTCGAACCACGTGACTTTATTCGTAGATAGAAAAGAAAATGTTGTTGAAGAAAATCTTAATTCGTAATAGATGGGACAAAAAGTAAATCCGATAGCAAATCGTTTGGGGTTCATTAAAGGATGGGACTCAAATTGGTTCGGTGGTGATAACTACGGCGATAAATTGGTTGAAGACCATAAAATCAGAGAATATCTGAACGCCCGTTTGGCAAAAGCCAGCATTTCAAGAATCGTTATTGAACGCACCTTGAAATTAATTACCATCACTGTTCATACTTCTCGCCCCGGTATTATTATTGGGAAAGGCGGTCAAGAAGTTGACAAGTTAAAAGAAGAATTAAAGAAAATTACGAACAAAGAGGTTCAAATCAACATTTTCGAGATTAAACGTCCTGAACTCGATGCCAAAATAGTTGCAAATAACATTGCAAGGCAAATCGAGGGTAAAATTGCTTACCGCAGGGCTACTAAAATGGCTATTGCTTCAACCATGAGAATGGGAGCCGAAGGAATCAAAGTATTGGTTTCGGGAAGGCTTAACGGAGCAGAAATGGCTCGTTCTGAAATGTATAAGGATGGCCGTACTCCATTGCACACTTTGCGTGCCGACATCGACTACGCATTGGCAGAAGCTTTAACAAAAACCGGATTGGTTGGCGTAAAAGTTTGGATATGTAAGGGTATGGTTTATGGTAATCGCGACCTTTCACCTAATCTGGGGCAAAAACCCGGACGTGGCGGAAAAGGCGGCGGAAACCGTAACAGACGAAGAAAATAGTGGTTTATAACACTCAGAATAATTAAAGGATGTTACAGCCGAAAAAAGTAAAATTTAGAAGAGTACAAAAGGGTCGAATGAAAGGAAATGCCCAAAGGGGTAATCAACTCGCATTCGGTTCATTTGGAATTAAGTCGTTAGAAGAAGCGTGGATTACCGGTCGCCAGATTGAGGCGGCAAGGGTTGCGGTAACCCGTCACATGCAACGACAAGGTCAGATATGGATACGGATTTTTCCCGACAAGCCTATTACCAAAAAACCAGCCGAAGTAAGGATGGGTAAAGGTAAAGGTGCTCCTGAAGCATTTGTTGCTCCGGTTTCTCCAGGGCGTATTATGATTGAAGCCGACGGTGTGCCATTTGAAATGGCAAAAGAAGCTTTAAGATTAGCCGCTCAGAAATTACCGGTTAAAACAAAGTTTATGATTAGACGTGATTATGTTGAAGAATAAAATTGGTGAATAATGAAAATTTCTGAAATCAAAGAACTGACGAGCAAAGAGATCGTCGAAAGATTACAGGTTGAAAAGGAAAACCTTGTTCGCCTTAAATTAAATCATGCCGTATCGCCGCTCGAAAATCCTTTTAAAATAAAGGAAAGCAAGCAAGATATAGCAAGAATGAAAACTATTCTTCGCGAAAGAGAATTAAACGAAAATCAGAATTAATTCACGATGGAAGAAAAAAAAGTAAGAAATCTCAGGAAAGAGAGAATCGGAGTTGTTGTTAGTAGTAAAATGGACAAGTCGATAGTGGTAGCTGTAAAACGTAAAGTAAAGCACCCTATATACGGTAAGTTCGTTAACAAAACAACAAAATTCCATGCGCATGACGAAAACAATACCTGCAACGAAGGCGATACTGTAAAGATAATGGAAACACGTCCGCTCAGTAAAACCAAATGTTGGAGATTAGTTGAAATAATGGAAAGAGCTAAGTAATCATGATACAACAAGAATCAAGATGTTCGGTAGCCGACAATAGCGGCGCAAAAGAAGTACTCGTTATCCGCGTTCTGGGAGGAACAAGAAAACGTTACGCTTCTTTAGGCGACACCGTTGTGGTTACAGTAAAAAGTGCAATGCCAGCCGGTGAGGTAAAAAAAGGAACAGTTTCGCGCGCTATTGTAGTACGTACGAAAAAAGAAAATCGTCGAGCCGACGGTTCTTATATTCGTTTCGACGACAATGCCGTAGTTCTTTTAACTGCAACAGGCGAAATGCGAGGAACACGTATTTTCGGGCCGGTAGCACGTGAATTGCGAGATAAGAATATGAAAATCATTTCACTCGCACCAGAAGTACTATAATTAGTAAAAAGCTCAAAATGCAAAAAAAGTTACACATAAAGAAAGGTGACACTGTTGTTGTAAATACCGGAAACGACAAAGGCACAAAAGGCCGCGTTTTAGAAGTATTTACAAAAAGCAGCAGAGCAATTGTAGAAGGTGTTAATATGATGAAGAAACATACCAAACCAAACGCGGAAACGCCACAAGGAGGTATTATCGAAAAAGAAGCACCGGTACACATCTCAAACCTTATGTTAGTCGATCCCAAATCGGGAGAACCTACACGTATCGGAAGGAGATTGGATGACAATGGTAAATTAGTTCGTTTTTCTAAAAAATCTGGAGAGGAGATAAAGTAATGGCTTACATACCAACTCTTAAAAAGAAATATCAGGAAGAAATAATCCCTTCGTTAAAGAAAGAGTTCAATTACTCTTCGATAATGCAGGTTCCTAAGTTAGAAAAAATTGTCCTAAACCAAGGAGTAGGAGCAGCAATCGCCGATAAAAAGCTGATTGATATTGCCCAAACCGAAATGACCATGATTGCCGGCCAAAAAGCCGTACAAACCGTGTCGAAAAAGGACATCTCTAATTTTAAACTGAGAAAGAAAATGCCAATTGGCGTGCGTGTTACATTACGTCGCGACCAAATGTATGAATTCTTAGATCGTTTAATTGCAGTGGCATTGCCACGTATTCGCGACTTTCGCGGAATTGAAAGCAAAATGGACGGACGAGGTAACTATACACTAGGCATACCAGAACAAATTGTTTTTCCCGAAATAGTACTCGACAAAGTGAGTAAAATTAACGGAATGAACATTACCTTTGTTACTTCAGCAAAAACCGACGAAGAAGGTTTTGCTTTGTTGAAAGAAATAGGTTTACCATTTAAAAACGTTAAAAAGAACTAGTAATGGCTAAAGAATCAATGAAAGCACGCGAAGTTAAACGTGCAAAGTTAGTTGAGAAATACGCCGAAAAACGTGCCATGCTGAAAGCAGAAGGTGACTGGGTAGGTTTGCAAAAGCTTCCCAAGAACTCATCGAAAGTACGTTTGCACAACCGTTGCAAACTTACAGGTCGTCCAAAAGGCTATATGCGCCAATTCGGAATCAGCAGAATTAATTTTAGGGAAATGGCATCAGCCGGTTTAATTCCCGGAGTTAAAAAGGCAAGTTGGTAATCGTTTAAAACTTAAAAAATGAGTAAAGTAACAGATCCAATAGCAGATTTTCTGACAAGGATTAGAAATGGAATTCAGGCAAAACACCGTGTAGTAGACATTCCTGCTTCGAATTTGAAAAAAGAGATGACCAAACTTTTAAAAGAGAAAGGATACATCTTAAACTACAAATTTGAAGACGATGTAAACTACCAGGGAAACATTAAAATTGCCTTAAAATTTAATCCGGAAACAAAAATTTCTGCAATTAAAAAATTAGAACGTATAAGTAAACCAGGGTTACGTCAATATTGTGATTCAACAAATATTCCACGTGTACTAAATGGTTTAGGCATAGCAATTCTCTCAACATCGAAAGGTGTTATTACCGACAAAGAAGCCCGCGAGCTTGGTGTTGGTGGAGAAATTTTATGTTACGTCTATTAAAAGGAGGAAAAATCAATGTCAAGAATAGGTAAATTACCCATTACAATTCCAGCAGGAGTAACCATATCGGTTAGCGACGACAACGTAGTTACCGTAAAAGGGCCCCTCGGAGAATTGACACAGAAAATTGATACTGATATTGAAGTGTCGATTGAAGACAACGTAATTAATGTAAAAAGAGGCGACGAATCAAAACGTCAGAAATCGATGCACGGGTTGTATCGCTCTTTAATCAACAACATGGTTGTTGGAGTTACAAAAGGTTACGAGATTAAGTTAGAGTTAGTAGGTGTTGGATACCGTGCAGAATTAATGCCCGGTAACGTGCTCGACCTTGTATTAGGTTTTGCTCACCACACCTATATGCAACTTCCTCCCGAAGTAAAAGTTGAGGCCAAATCTGATAAACGAAGCAATCCGATAGTTACACTAAAAAGTATCGATAAACAATTAGTCGGTCAGGTAGCTGCAAAAATCAGATCGTTCCGTAAACCTGAACCTTACAAAGGAAAAGGTATTAAGTTTGTTGGCGAAGTATTAAGGCGCAAAGCTGGTAAAGCTGCTGCAAAATAATTTATAAAATTAATTATTATGGCATTAACAAAATTAGAAAGACGTGCAAGGATTAAGAATCGGGTACGTGTAGTTGTTTCCGGCACAGCAGAGCGACCAAGATTGAGCGTTTACAGAAGTAACAAGCAAATTTATGCTCAACTTATAGACGATGCTCAGGGAGTAACCCTGACTGCTGCCGGATCGACCGACAAAACAATTGTTGGAAAAGAAGGAAGTAAATCTGAGAAAGCTACAATGGTAGGTAATTTAATTGCCGAAAAAGCTTTGGCTTTAGGCATTACCGAAGTTGTATTCGATAGAGGTGGAAATTTATACCACGGAAGAATTAAACAATTAGCTGACGCTGCCCGTAAAGGTGGCCTTAAATTCTAATATATTATGGCGAAATTAAGCAATAAAGTAAAAACAAGCGACCTGGAATTAAAAGACAGGTTGGTAGCCATTAACCGTGTTACAAAAGTTACAAAAGGAGGCCGTACATTCAGTTTCTCGGCCATTGTAATTGTTGGTAACGAAGACGGAATTGTTGGATGGGGGCTTGGAAAAGCCAGCGAAGTAACAACCGCTATCTCTAAAGGAGTAGACGCAGCTAAGAAAAACCTGGTAAAAATTCCGGTTATTAACGGAACAATACCTCACGAACAAACTGCAAAGTTTGGCGGAGCAAACGTACTGCTAAAACCAGCTTCATCGGGTACCGGTGTTAAAGCAGGAGGTGCAATGCGTGCTGTATTAGAAAGCGTTGGAATTCACGACATTTTGGCAAAATCAAAAGGTTCGTCGAACCCACATAACCTTGTAAAAGCAACAATGGCTGCACTGCTTGAGTTAAGAGACGCATACACAGTTGCCGAACACAGAGGTGTTTCATTAGAAAAAGTTTTTAAAGGATAACACAGTTATGGCAAAGCTTAAAATTACACAAGTAAAAAGTAGTATCGGTTCAACAAAACGCCAAAAGGCAACTTTAGCAGCGTTAGGTTTAAAAAAATTAAACCGCCCAATTGTTCACGAAGCTACTCCTCAAATTGTTGGCATGGTTAATAAATTGAGGC
>JALUZN010000236.1 GCA_027011835.1 Draconibacterium sp.
TTTAAATACTGAAAAGTTGAAACTAAATTCTGCTTTAGAAACAAATTTCAACTTTCAATTTTAAAATTAAACATTTTAATAAAATGAATTTAAGTAACTTACAACCTGCTGAAGGATCGACAAAGACAACGAAACGAATTGGTAGAGGACAGGGCACAGGCCGTGGCGGAACATCAACTCGTGGACACAAAGGTCAAAAGTCAAGATCGGGTTATTCAAGGAAAATCGGGTTCGAAGGCGGTCAAATGCCTTTACAACGCGTAGTTCCTAAATCGGGATTTAAAAACATTAACAGGGTTGAATACAAAGCAATCAACCTCGACGTGTTACAAAATATCGCCGAAAAAAATAACCTGACAGTAATAGACAAAGAGTCGTTTATTAAAGCAGGAATTGCGTCGAAAAACGATAGAATTAAAATTCTTGGTGGTGGTACTTTAAGTAAAAAACTAGAAGTAAAAGCCAACGCATTTTCGAAAAGCGCAAAAGAAGCAATTGAAAAATTAGAAGGAACAACTGAAATACTTTAAACCGGATGAAAAGATTCATTGAGACCCTAAAGAATATATATAAGATAGAAGACCTTAGGTTACGTATTGGAACAACACTCTTCCTGCTACTTATTTACAGGCTGGGAGCTTTTGTTTCATTACCCGGAATTGATCCTGCCCAGTTACAAAACCTGCAGTCGCAGACTTCAGGCGGACTTCTTGGGCTGATTAACATGTTCTCGGGAGGAGCATTTGGTCAGGCATCTATATTCGCACTGGGAATTATGCCATACATTTCTGCCTCAATTGTAATTCAATTAATGGGAATTGCTGTACCCTACTTCCAGAGGTTGCAGAAAGAGGGTGAGTCAGGAAGAAGGAAAATAAATCAGATTACACGGTATTTAACCGTACTAATCTTAATTCCTCAGGCATCGGCTTATTTAGCCAATCTTAATGTTCAGTTACCCGATACGGCTTTTGCAATGACCGGTGTTTGGTTTACCATCCCGTCTATTGTAATATTAACTGCCGGATCGATGTTCGTTCTCTGGTTAGGAGAACGCATTACCGATAAAGGAATTGGTAACGGTATCTCGCTCATTATTATGATTGGTATTATTGCCCGGTTACCCCGTGCAGTTGTACAGGAATTCGCTTCCCGTATTAACCAGCAAGGTGGTGGACTGGTCATGTTCCTGGTAGAGTTTGTTATTCTTTTCGTTGTATTTATGGCCTCTATTCTGCTGGTTCAAGGAACCCGCCGAATTCCGGTTCAATATGCAAAACGAATTGTTGGTAACAAACAATACGGTGGTGTACGTCAGTACATTCCTCTGAAAGTTAACGCTGCAGGTGTAATGCCTATCATTTTTGCTCAGGCAATTATGATGGTTCCAATTACAATTGTTGGCGTTGCAAACTCTGAAAATCTCCGTGGTGTTGCGGCTGCTCTTTCTAACATCACTGGGCTTTGGTACAATCTGTTACAATTTTTATTAGTGGTTGCTTTTACCTATTTTTATACGGCAATAACCATTAATCCAACACAAATGGCAGAAGACATGAAGAAAAACGGCGGATTTATTCCCGGAGTTAAACCCGGAAAAAGAACCGTTGAATTTCTCGACACTGTAATGTCGAGAATTACACTGCCGGGGTCAATATTCCTCGGATTAGTAACTATACTTCCTGCTTTTGCTATGATGATGGGAATCAACCAGTCGTTCGCCTATTTTTATGGAGGAACATCGCTGCTTATTCTCGTTGGAGTTGTATTAGATACATTACAACAAATTGAAAGTCACCTGTTAATGCGCCATTACGACGGTCTGATGCAATCGGGCCGAATTAAAGGACGCCCGGGTGGAGGAATGTAGAGTTGGTAAATTAACGTAGGTAATTACACTTATTTGTTTAACTAAAAGAAATTATAAAACTAATTTTTTATGGCAAAACAGCCTTCCATAGAGCAAGATGGTACAATAATAGAAGCATTATCGAATGCAATGTTTAGAGTTGAGTTGGAAAACGGGCATGTTATTACAGGCCACATCTCCGGCAAAATGAGAATGCATTATATTAAAATTTTGCCCGGCGATAAGGTAAAAGTGGAAATGTCTCCGTACGATTTAACCAAAGGTAGAATTACATTTAGATATAAAAACTAAAGATTTTTAAAATGAAAACTCGTGTTTCAATTAAGAAACGTAGCGCCGACTGCAAGATAATTCGCAGAAAGGGACGTTTATATGTGATTAATAAAAAGAACCCTAAGTTTAAACAACGTCAGGGATAATTAATCTGTAAAAAGTAAAATTTATGGCACGTATTGTTGGTGTTGATATTCCAAATAATAAAAGAGGTGAGATAGCACTTACCTATATTTATGGTATTGGTCGCAGCAGGGCAAACACTATCTTAAAAGAAGCTGGTGTTGAAAAAGACCTGAAGGTACAAGAGTGGAGCGACGAGCAGTTTGCAGCTGTTCGTGAAGTAATTAACGACAACTTTAAAGTTGAAGGAGAATTACGTTCCGAAGTTCAAATGAGTATAAAACGGTTAATGGATATTGGCTGTTATCGAGGTATTCGTCATCGTATCGGGTTACCGGTGCGCGGGCAAAGTACAAAGAACAATGCTCGTACCCGTAAAGGGAAACGTAAAACTGTTGCTAATAAGAAAATGGCCACTAAATAAGGGATTTAAATTATGGCAAAAAAGACAGGATCAAGTAGAAAAAGAGTTGTTGTTGTTGAAGCTAATGGAATGGCTCACATTCACTCTTCTTTCAACAATATCATCGTTACGCTGACTAACATGAATGGCGAAGTCATCTCATGGTCGTCGGCTGGAAAGAAAGGATTCCGCGGTTCCAAAAAGAACACACCCTATGCAGCACAAGTTGCTTCAGAAGAGTGTGCAAAAACTGCTTATGACCTTGGACTTCGTAAAGTAAAAGTATTCGTTAAAGGGCCTGGTAACGGGCGTGAATCGGCAATCAGAGCTTTAGCCTCAATTGGCATACAAGTTACCGAAATTGTTGATGTAACTCCGCTTCCACACAATGGTTGCAGGCCTCCAAAACGACGTCGTGTTTAATTTTTAAAAGAAAAAGGTTATGGCAAGATATAGAGGACCAAAATCTAAAATAGCTCGTAAATTCGGCGAACCGATATTCGGCCCCGATAAAGTATTCGAACATAAAAACTATCCTCCGGGCATGCACGGACTGTCGGCCAAGAGGAGAAAAAAATCGGAATACGGAGAACAGCTAAAAGAAAAGCAAAAAGCAAAATATACTTATGGTGTATTAGAAAGACAATTCCGTGGGCTCTTCAAAAAAGCTTCGGCTTCGAAAGGAGTAACCGGTGAAGTGTTGTTACAATTGCTCGAATCGCGATTGGACAATGTCGTATTTCGCATGGGTATAGCTAAATCACGAGGTGCTGCTCGTCAGTTTGTTACACACAAACACATTACGGTAAACGGAAAAGTAGTAAACATTCCATCGTATTCGGTTAAACCGGGCGACATAATTGGCGTTCGCGAAAAATCAAAATCGTTGGAAGAAATTACGACCTCATTGCAATCGCACCGGAGTAATCAATACGAATGGTTAGAGTGGAACGGCGAACAAATGGCCGGAAAATTCCTAAACCGTCCGGAACGCGAGGAAATACCTGAAAACATTAAAGAACAACTTATCGTAGAGTTGTATTCAAAATAATAAATTTACAGCGATTATTATGGCAATATTAGCATTCCAAAAGCCTGACAAGGTGATAATGTTAGAATCCGATGATAAATTCGGAAAATTTGAATTCCGCCCACTGGAGCCGGGATATGGTATTACAATTGGTAATGCACTTCGCCGAATCCTTTTATCGTCGCTCGAAGGTTATGCAATTACAACTGTAAAAATTGAAGGCGTTGAACACGAATTCGCTACGATTAAGGGAGTTATTGAAGATGTAACAGAGATTATTCTTAACCTTAAACAAATCCGTTTCAAAAACGAAGTGGATGATTTCGATAGCGAAAAAGTTTCTATTTCGTTAACCGGTCAGGAAGAATTTACCGCCGGCGACATTAACAAATTTATGACCGGATTCAGAGTGCTGAACCCCGAGTTGGTAATTTGCAGAATGGAACCCGACGTAAAACTTCAAATTGAGTTAACCATCGACAAAGGACGTGGATATGTTCCTTCTGTTGAGAATACGCCGGCTGAAGCCGAATTTGGTGTTATTCCAATCGATTCAATTTTCACTCCAATTAAAAAGGTGAAATATGCAGTCGAGAACTACCGTGTAGAACAAAAAACCGATTACGAAAAATTGGTATTTGAAATCTCAACCGACGGTTCAATACAACCAAAAGAAGCTTTAAAAGAAGCAGCAAAAATTCTAATTTATCACTTTATGTTATTCTCCGACGAAAAGATTACACTCGATTCAGACGAGAAATTTGCAAACGAAGAGTTCGACGAAGAAGTACTTCATATGCGTCAGTTGTTAAAAACTAAATTGGTCGACATGGACTTGTCGGTTCGAGCATTAAACTGCCTGAAAGCCGCCGATGTTGATGCATTGGGAGATTTAGTTACATACAACCGCAACGATTTGCTTAAATTCAGAAACTTCGGTAAAAAATCACTTACCGAACTCGACGACCTTCTGGATAACATGGGGCTGAATTTTGGAATGGATATTTCGAAATATAAACTAGACAAGGAGTAAGACGCAATGAGACATAATAAGAAATTTAATCATTTAGGCCGTAAAACGGCACACCGTAAAGCAATGTTGGCAAACATGGCATGTTCTCTTATTATCCATAAGAGAATTACAACCACAGTTGCTAAAGCAAAAGCATTACGTATGTACGTTGAGCCACTGATTACAAAATCGAAAAAAGATTCGACTCACTCTCGAAGAGTGGTATTTAGCTATTTACAAGACAAAGAAGCTGTTTCTGAATTATTCAGAGAAGTGTCGTTAAAAATAGCCGACCGCCCGGGAGGATATACACGTATTTTAAAAACCGGTAACCGTTTAGGCGACAATGCCAAAATGTGCATTATCGAGTTGGTAGATTACAACGAAGCAATGTTGGCTGCTAAAGAAGAAGCTGCTGCACCTAAAAAACGTCGTTCGCGTCGTGGTGGTGCTAAAAAAGCTGCTCCTGCTGCTGCTACCGAAAAAGTTGTTGAAGAAGCAAAAACCGAGGAAGTTGCCGAGGAAAAAGCTCCTGAAGCAAAAGCGGAAGAGGCTACCAAAGAAAATACCGAAGAGCCTAAAGCAGAAAAGAAAGATTCTGCTGAAGAGAAAAAAGAAGAATAGATTCTTCCTTTATCATATTAAGAAGCCGGCCTTTTTTAAAGCCGGCTTTTTTATTGCCCCTCCTCTACCCTGTTTTACACCAAATTACTATATTTACATTGAAATAAACCAAATCAAACGATGAAAACAAATTATTTTATTCTTTCGCTCTATCTTATTCTGAGCCTTGTTCTTACCAGCAATGCACAAGTTTCTACAGCTTTAAAACTAGACCCGAATATGGCTTTAAAAAAGGCCGATTCGGATGGAATTATCTGGTACAATCCTCAAAAAGCTCCTTTCCAATTAGTTGGATTTGAATGGATAAATCAAGACCATGTATATCGTCGGTTACCTGTTCACCCCGAATGGGAACTATCGAAAGGCGTTGAAGGTCTTGCCAATCATACAGCCGGTGGCCAGCTCAGATTTAAAACCAACAGCAAGCGGATATTAATTAAAGTTGAACTTCGCGAAAAATCGGGAATGTATCATATGCCTTCAACCGGACAAAGTGGGTTCGACTTGTATTTAAATTATAATGGCGAAAACAGATACTTAAAAACCACGAGATTCCCTGTCGATTCAACCCGCTACAAGGTCGAACTATTTAATTCCGGCACAAAAGAGATGCGCTCGTTCACACTAAATTTCCCCCTGTATAATGGTGTAAATTCGCTTGAAATTGGGTTTGAAGAGGGAGCAACCATTGAGCAGCCAAATGCTTTTGAAATGCAAGGCAAATTTGTTATTTACGGAACTTCAATAACACAGGGAGGATGCGTTTGTCGCCCGGGAATGGCTTACTCGAATATTTTGAGCCGTAAACTGAATGTTCAGTTTGTAAACCTTGGCTTCTCGGGAAGCGGAAAAGGAGAACCGGCTTTGGCACATCTGATTAATCAAATTTCCGACGTTCGTTTTATTATTTTAGATTACGAAGCAAATGCAAGTTCAACAATAAAAAATACACTCGAGAATTTTATCGACATTCTTCGTGAAAAGCATCCCGAAACTCCCATTCTAATTATGTCGAAAATAAGATATGCACAAGACCGCAAAGGAACAATAAGTTATAAACGCCTGATTTCGAACCGTGACTTTCAACAAAATTTGGTTCAAAAGAAAAAAGAAGCAGGCGACGAAAATATCTATTTCCTCGATGGGTCGAAAGTTTTAGGTAACCAGTATTACGAATGTGCTGTAGATGGTGTTCATCCATCCGATTTAGGCTCACAAATAATTGCCGACAAGCTGACAAAAGCGATTCGGGAAATTTTAAATTAACCGTATACAAAACAAATAGTCGTATGAAAACAGTATTGCTTTTGATCGTTTTATTTATTACAACCTCTTTTGTTCCTGTAAATAAAGAAACATTCTCTGTTTATAAGGTTCAGAAATTAACTGCACCGCCAAAGATAGATGCAGTTTGGGATAAAGCTCCATGGAAAAGAATAGTTGCAATTCCTATTACAAATTACATGGGCGATAAGCCTGAACATTTGCCGTTTACACAGGCAAAAATGGCTTACGACAACTCTGCCATTTATATTATTTTCAGAGTTGAAGACCAATATATAAAAGCTGTTCATTCTAAAAATCAGGAAATGGTTTGCCGCGACAGCTGTGTCGAATTTTTCTTTACTCCCGACAATAAATCGAATAAAGGGTATTTTAATTTAGAGATGAATTGTGGCGGCGTATTCCTATTCAATTTTCAAAAAAGTGCAAAATCGGGAAGAATATATATTGCTGACGAAGACATCGAACAAATCGAAGTGGCACACACCTTACCCAAACTTATTGAAAACGAAATTACAGAAAAAACAACGTGGGTAGTGGAATACAGAATTCCTTTTTCGGTACTAAAAAAGTATTATAACTTTTCTGAACCACAAAACGGAACGGTTTGGCGTGCCAACTTTTACAAATGTGCCGACCGCACATCGCATCCTCACTGGTTAACCTGGTCACCGGTAAATTCTCCTCGCCCTAACTTTCACCTTCCCGAATATTTCGGAGTAATTGAATTTCAATAGGCGTTTATTAATTTACATAAAACAAAAGCTACCAAAGATGAAAAACATTTCACTTTCCTTTTTATTATTTCTTGCATTAGCAGTTTCGTCGTGTTCGCAAAAACAAGAAAAAAAGGCCGAAACAGTTTCCCAACATCCCAATGTTGTTTTAATCTTTGTCGACGATATGGGTTACGGCGATTTGGGTTGTTATGGCCACCCGAATAACAAAACGCCAAATATCGATAATATGGCCACCGAAGGAATCAGGCTGACCTCGTTTTATGCTGTGGCACCGGTTTGTACTCCTTCGCGTGCCGGACTCTTAACCGGACGTTATCCGATTCGAAGTATTCCAACGAACTGCGGGCCGTCGTCGCCCGAAAAAGGGATGCCGGTTTCGGAAATTACCATTGCCAACATTTTAAAAGATGCAGGATATAAAACAGCCGCAATTGGGAAATGGCATCTCGGACAGGCAAAACGTTTTTTACCTACTTCGCGCGGGTTCGATTCGTTTTACGGGTTGCCATACAGTAACGATATGATTTTGCCGTGGTGTCCGTGGCTAACGGAAAAAGACACACTGTTTATGTACGAAAACGATAAACCTGCAAAAGTTATTAACGACAACCAAGACAATCTGATAATCGACTACACAAAAAAAGCAGTTGAGTTTATTAAAACTGAAAAAGAAAATCCATTCTTTTTGTACCTGGCTCATGCAATGCCCCACTTACCAATTAGCACTTCTGCCGAATTCAGAGGAAAATCGGACGGCGGTTTATATGGCGATGTTGTGGAAACACTCGACTGGAGTGTGGGTGAAATACTAAAAACAATAAAAGAAGAGGGACTCGACAAAAATACACTCGTAATTTTTACCAGCGACAACGGCCCCTGGCAAAACCTGCCAAAACGGATGTTGCAAAAAGGAGTAGAACCGTGGCACGGCGGAACAACAGGACCACTGCGAGGTTCGAAAGCAACAACTTACGAAGGAGGCTTCCGTGTACCGGGAGTTGTACGCTGGCCCGGACAAATTCCTGCCAAACAAATTTCGTCGGAGATTGCTACAACTATGGATTTATTTGCCACAATTGCAGCGGTAACAGGAGCAAAACTGCCTGCCGATCGCCCCATCGACGGAAACAATATTTTGCCGTTTTTACAAGGTAAAAGCAAATCGCCAACAACGACGCTTTATTATTTTAACGGCACAAAAGCCGAAGGAATTCGAAAAGGCGACTGGAAACTCAGGATAACTGCAACTGACGGTGTACAACTGTTCAACCTGAAAAACGATGCCGGAGAAAAATACAATGTTGCCGAATACCACGCCAACAAAATAAAAGAGTTATACAATGATTTAAAAAGTTTCTCGGAAAAAACAAAAGGAGAAATAGTTGATTTGAAGTAAAAACAATAGATTATTAGATTTTTAGACACGAGACACAAGACAAGAACTAAACTGCTACATATCAACCATTTGGCACAATGATGGATATTTAGGTCTTTTACTGATTATTAGCACAATATAAAACATAACCAACTATAAAAAAAGAGAGCAGGTTTAAACATTTAAACCTGCTCTCTTTTTTTTCTTAAACTGAATTATCGTTAACTCAGTTTTTTATGGCAGAGCCACCAATCGTAACATTCAAACTCTCCGTTTTTAACACCCTCGTCGCGACTTTTTGCAGTTGCTACATCGGTCGCCGGCGGAATAATTACACGGTTGCCCAGTAGCTCGTTATTTGGCCAGTTTGCCGGCATAGCAACACCATTATTATCCGAAACCTGCATCGCTTCAACAGCTCTTAAAATTTCATCCATATTTCTACCCAACTCCTGCGGATAGTAAATCATAATACGAAGTTTAGCATCGGGGTCGACTACAAATACAGCGCGCACTGTATTGGTTCCTTTTCCGGGATGAATAATTCCAAGTGTATTGGCAACAGCACCCGTGTCGGCAATAATCGGGAATTCAATTTGCACATCCATCTTTTCTTTAATCCACTCTTCCCATTTAATATGAGAAAAAACCTGGTCGACACTTAACCCGATTAACTCGCAATTTAGTGCTTTAAACTTTTCGTACCTCTGTTGAAATGCAACAAACTCGGTGGTACAAACCGGTGTAAAATCGGCGGGGTGACTAAACAAAACAAACCATTTTCCGGCAAAATGGCCGGGTAAATTAAATACTCCATGAGTTGTTTGAACAGTCATCTCAGGGAAACTTTCGCCCAAAAGTGGCATCCCTTTTCTTTCATTTGAATTTTCCATAATTTCTAATTTTTATTCTTATTATTAATTGATAAGCAATCTTCGCA
>JALUZN010000237.1 GCA_027011835.1 Draconibacterium sp.
ACCAACCGTTTCGACAAGTGTTATATTGTGTTTGTTCGCATCAATATTTTTTACGGCAATCCTCGAAATCGACCAGTCGTGAAAGAAAATCAGTTCAACTCCCAAACTGGTTTCAGGAATTGGGAAATCGCCTTTTTCGAAAAAGAAATTTGTACGACGGTCGTCTCCAACTTTAGCAACACGCAAATATCCTTTGTTTGGGAAACGCGCTCGTATAGCCCGTTTATTACCAACAAACAGCTCTCGAACATTCAATGGCATTGTCTTTTCTGAAAGATGAGTCGCCCAAAGTCCGTCGGATGTTTTTTCCCAATTCTTCAATTCAACACCACCCGAAATTACCGGTTTCGCATTTTCCATTGCAATAATCTGCACTTCAATTCCATCGTTAAAAAATTTCGATTCGAAAACAATTGGTTTTGTAATCTTATACGTTCCATCTGCCATCCAAACAGTAAAAACCGATTCTTTTTGATTTTGAATCATATCTTCGATAACCGATTTTGCCTGTTCCAATGTGGCAAACGGATGCTCTTTTGTCCCTGCATTTTCATCGTTACCCAAAGGAGACACATAGAAATCGGCAGCATACGACAAAGCCGATAAAGAACTTATAATTAAACAGATAACAGTTACCTTCAGAAATAATATCGTTTTCATATTTTTAAAATTTAGAAGTAAGATACAAGAATCAAGAACGAGGAACAAGAAATTAGTGCTTTAACTTAATCATGCTTCTTTGTGTGAAATCTTTTATCATTAATGTTTTATGTATTTAAAATTTGGAATTAAGATACAAGAACCAGGAACAAGCAACAAGTAACCAGAATAATCTTTAACTTAATCATGCTTCTGTGTGCGAATAATTTCCATGTTGGTTTCATCTTATTTTGTTTTATCGTACAAGCCAGTATTTCCCAACTCTAAAACAGGCAATAGTTTTTTTACCATTTCGTTGTTTTCGGCAGCAACGTTTTTCGTTTCGTTGGGGTCGGTTTTATGGTTATATAATTCAATCTCCGGACTCTCTTTCCGATAATATTTCATCATTCTAAAGCCGGGAACACGCACCGAAATACCATTTCGAAAATAACTGTAAGCGGTATTTCGCCAGGTTTTATCCTCCGGGTTTTTCATCAGCCCCGTTAAACTTTCGCCATCTAATTTATGCTGAACCGGTGTTCCGCACAACTCCATTAGCGTAGGGTAAATATCGGTGGTACTTACAATTTGGGTAATAACTTTTCCGGTTTTGTCCTTTGGCAATCGAATAATCAGCGGACTCTGAAGTGCCCGTTCGAAAATGGTGTGTTTTCCCCAAACCATTTGGTCGCCAAGGTGCCAGCCGTGGTCGCCCCAAAGCACAACAATTGTGTTTTCGGCCAAACCCAGCCGCTCCAGCTCATCTAAAACTTTTCCAATCTGAGCATCGGTAAAACTTACGCAGGCAAAATAAGCATGGCGTATTTTTCGGGCATATTCATCGGAAACATTTGCATCTAGCGAGGCTTTTTCTTCGCCCAGTTTATATTGATTAAACTCGCCGCTACCGTGTAAACTTGCTTTACTCGAATTTTCGGGGATAGCTGCAAACGGGGCAAGCGGAATTTCATCTTCGTTGTACAAATCCCAATATTTTTTAGGTGAAGTAAAAGGCAGGTGCGGTTTAAAAAAGCCAACGCCAAGAAAGAACGGCTTACCCTTTTTCTTCAACTCGCCTAATTTTTTTATGGCCAGATTTGCCGTTAATCCATCAACATAAGCGGTATCGGGCACATCGGCACACTCGTATGGTTTCACCATTTTTTTTAGTGTATTTCGGTTTGTTCCGTTGGCGTAACCAAAAAAAGCATTGTGCCCGCTCCCCCACTTTTTATCGTCAAGCAACATTTCATTCCAACTGTACGGCAACTCCAACTTGTTGCTTTTGGGTTCTAAATATCCGTAAACATAACCATCGGGGTAGTGCGAGATTTTGCCAATTCCCACCGTGTAATACCCATTTCGTTTTAGCTGATGAATAAATGTTTCCGGCTCTTTACCTTCGGGCTGAAGAGCGAGTGTCTGTGCAGTGATACCGTTACTTAAATAAGCTTTAGAAACCGGCAATTTCCCCGTCAGCAAGCAGTTGCGCGAAGCTCCGCACGTAGGAATATTTACATAGTGGTGCGTAAACAAAAAACCTGTTCGTGCCAGCTTGTCAATATTTGGCGATTTAATGTACTCTGCTCCATAGCACCCCAACTCGGGGCGCAAATCGTCGATGGCAATAAACAGTACATTGGGTTTCGGTAAAACTTGCCCTTCATTTTTTATCGTTCTATTATCACACGAAAGAAATACCGTTAGCAAAAAAACAATTGTAAGACATTTTTTTATTTGATTCATACTGATTGGTTTTCTTCTCAAAAATAATATCCTTTTTCAATAAACTCAAAGTAATCTTATTAAAGAAGTTGTTTTGCAAAAAAACGATATGCCAGCCTCAAAAATCCTCTTGAACATTAAACCACCTCAAAATATGAATTCTAAATTAACCGACATAAAACAAAAACAGCTCTTCTAAAGAACTGATTTCTTA
>JALUZN010000238.1 GCA_027011835.1 Draconibacterium sp.
ATCTAAAAGCACTCGAGTATTTATCGCCGGGCGAAGAGGAACAGTTCTATTTTCTGAAATTTCAGGAGATGATGCGTTTCGCCTATAAAAGAGAAGTACTGGAGCAAATTAAATGGGCCGAAGAGATGGCTGCTTTTAACCGCGAAAAACAGAAGGTATTTTTAAATTTTTCATTACGGCTAATTCGCGAATATTTTGTTTTAAATATGAAACAGAGCAGCATTGTCTATCTCACGAAACCTGAAAAAGAGTGGGGAGCCCGGTTTGCACCTTTTATTAACGAGCGAAATATTTCGCAATTTTTTAAAGAGTTCGAACTGGCAATAAAACACATTTCGATGAATGGAAATCAGAAAATTATTTTCCTCGACCTTGCACTCCGAATGGTTCGACTTATAAAACGTTAGCAAACAGGCTGTTCTACAACACTCGCTACGAATTTTCAGGTAGTTGGTATTAAAAACTCATTTTCTTTGCGAATTATCACTATTTTTGTGTTGAATGTAATTTTTATTAGCTTAACGCGATTAAACGGCTACGGTTAAATTATGCAACATGTCGATACCATAGAAAGAGGTGCATGCAGTTCTAAAACAGGGAACTGTGCAAAGTTACATGTTACCGATTGGTTAAAAGATATTCAGTCGGTTACTCTGCTAAATAGTATTGTTGAAGTGCGGTTTAAGAACACACGCAAAGACTATTACCGGAATGTAAACAACCTCAAGCTGAAAGTTGGCGATATTGTTGCCGTTGAAAGCAGTCCAGGGCACGATATAGGAATTGTTTCGGTAATGGGCGAGCTGGTAAATTTGCAGATGCAAAAACACAAAGTTACACTGGTAAACGGCGAATTCAGAAAAATATACCGAAAAGCAAAACAAACCGATATTGAGAAATGGAAAGAGGCAATTTCGCTCGAACATCAAACAATGATTCGTTCGCGCCAGATTGTTTCCGACCTTAAACTTAATATGAAAATAGGTGACGTTGAATATCAGGGCGACCGAACAAAAGCTATATTCTACTATATTGCCGACGGGCGTGTCGATTTTCGGGAACTGATTAAAGTGCTTGCCGAGAATTTTCATATCCGGGTTGAGATGAAACAAATTGGAGCACGGCAGGAGGCTGGCCGCATTGGCGGGATTGGCCCGTGCGGAAGAGAAATTTGTTGCTCTACCTGGATGCATAATTTTGTTTCGGTAACAACAAATTCGGCACGCAATCAGGAGCTTTCTCTCAACCCACAGAAACTGGCCGGCCAGTGTGGAAAATTAAAGTGTTGCCTCAATTTCGAGCTTGCTACTTATATGGATGCTCAAAGAAATTTTCCTCCTAATAATATTCCTCTTGAAACAGAAATGGGATTGTACTATTTTCTTAAAGCCGATATTTTGAATGGTACCTATTCGTATATGTTACAGGGGAATACACCTTCGGCACAGATAGTTGTTCCGGTAAAAAGGGTTAAAGAGATTCAACGGCTAAACAAACAGGGGAAAAAACCGGAGAAACTTTTGCTAACCGATGAAACCTTTGCGGCAAAAGCCAACGAAAGCTTTCATAATGTTGTGGGGCAGGACGATTTGCACCGTTTCGACCGGCCCAAAAAACACCCTCGCAAAAAGAAACGAAATTTTAACCGTCGTCCGAACAGAAATCAAAACAAACGATGAAGCGAAACGTAACACACCTGCTCCTTTTAATATTGATACCTTTTTTATTCTTTGCCTGCGACCGAAATCGCATTTTCGAAGCATACGAAAAACTTCCGGAAACCGGATGGCACAAAGATTCGTTACTTACTTTTCCTGTTCCGATTGACAATACGGTTCAACCAAATAACCTCTATATAAATGTACGAAACGATATAAAATACAAATACAGCAATTTGTGGTTGTTTATTAAAATTGAAGAGCCGGGGGAAACCGCAGTTGCCGATACATTTGAAGTTGTGCTTGCCAACCCCGCAGGAAAGTGGTTGGGCGACGGGTTTGGCGGAATTAAAACAACACAGGTTTTATATAAACGTAATGTCTATTTCACCAAAACGGGCAAATATAAAGTTACCATTCAGCACGGCATGCGCGATAATGTACTAAAAGGAATTACCGATATTGGTTTCAGGGTGGAGAAAACCGGGGAGAAATAATTTTTCATTCAAATTAACACGGCCATAATTATTTAGATTTTTTACAGCGTTTAACTTTAAAAAAGTGGGAAAAAATAAGTTATCGAAATTTAATGAAATGGAGTCTTTTGAACATGTTGTTCAGGCTCCGTATAATAAAATAGAACAAGCCGATTTCAGGTTAAAAGGGAAATGGGCAAAAGAGTTTTTTAAAAATAATAATCCAATTGTTTTGGAATTGGGTTGCGGTAAAGGCGAATACACAGTTGCTTTAGCCGAACAAAATGCAAATATCAATTACATTGGAGTCGATATTAAAGGAGCACGCCTGTTTAGCGGAGCAAAGCAGGCACTCGAAAAAGGGCTTAAAAATGTGGCTTTTTTACGTACCAATATCGAAATTATTACTCAGTTTTTTAGTGCCGGCGAAGTTGCCGAAATTTGGCTTACTTTTCCCGACCCGCAAATGAAAAAAACCAGAAAACGGCTGACATCGACTCTGTTTTTAAATAAATACCGGCTCTTTTTAAAACCGGGCGGAATCATTCATTTAAAAACCGACAGTAATTTCCAGTACGTTTATACCCGGGAATTGGTACATTTAAACCAATTCGAGGTAATTGCCGAAACCGACGATTTATACAGATGGGAGCAGCTAACCGAAACACTGAAAATAAAAACGTTTTACGAAAAACAGTGGCTCGACCGGGGAATAAAAATAAAATACATTGCATTTAAATTAACCGACAAAACATTTGCAGAACCTGAAATAGAGATTGAAAAAGACGAATACAGGAGCTTTGGCAGAAGTGCAAAAGAGTTATAACCGATTGATTTAAAAGCTTCTATTTTTTCGCTTTTTATTATTCGAAATACTTAACCCAATTTAATGTAATTCTCAGATTCAATCTCACGCTTGAGGTTTAATTATTTTTGTTCTGTACTAATTAGTTTTTATCTTTATAAACTGAACCAATACTAAACTGAAATGAATAAAAAAGAGAACTCACGAAGAAAATTTATTAAGCAAAACTCGTTACTTGGCATTGGAACAATTGTTTCGTCAGGTTCAATTTCGTCGGCTTTTGCAGCGATAAAAAACGAGACCGGTGTACCGGCAATTTTGGGTGGGAAGCCTGTGCGTACCGAAAGTTGGCCCAAGTGGCCACGCTGGAATCCGGCAACCGACGAAGAGCGTGTGCTTGAAGTGCTCCGAAGCGGAGTATGGTCGCGCAACAAAGTGGTTACCGAGTTTGAGAATAAGTGGGCTGAAACTGTTGGAGCAAAACGTGCGTTGGCAGTTGTTAACGGAACAAATGCAATTATTGCGGCACTGGTTCAGTTAAATGTTGGCGGCGGCGACGAGGTTATTGTTTCGTCATATACTTTTATTGCATCGGTTGCAGCAATTCTGGCAACCGGAGCGATGCCGGTTTTTGTCGATACCAATCCGGAAACATTTCAGATTGATGCAAGTAAAATAGAGGAGAAGATAACGTCGCGGACACGGGCAATTCTTCCGGTGCATATTTTGGGTTTACCTGCCGAAATGTATAAAATTATGGCCATTGCTAAAAAGCACAATTTAATTGTTGTCGAAGATGCCTGTCAGGCTTGGCTGGCCGAGATTGACCATAAAAAAATGGGTACATTCGGCGATGCCGGTTGCTTTAGTTTTCAGAACTCGAAAAATCTGCCAATAGGCGAGGGAGGTGCAATTGTAAGCGATAACGAAGAGTTTATGGACAGGTGTTATTCGTACCATAATTATGGAAATCCTTATGGCTCGTCGGTGGGCGTAGTAGGTGCCGGAACTATAATTGCCGGAACAAAATTGCGAATAACAGAATATCAGGCGGCAATTGGACTGGCTCAACTTAAACGGCTCGAAGAAGAGACAGAAACCAGGAATATAAATGCCACATATTTAAAATCGCAGATAAAAGATATTCGGGGAATAACGCCCTATAAACTCAATGAAAATGTTACGCGAGCTGCCTTTCATCTGTTTCCGTTCAGGTACAATAAAGACGAATTCGGCGGGTTGCCGCGAGAGAAATTCTTAAAGGCACTTTCTGCCGAAGGCGTATCCTGCTCGAAGGGATATTCGCCACTTAATAAAATGCCTTTCCTCGAGAATGCTTTTCAATCGAAAAACTTTCAAAAAATGTATCCGAAAAAGATGCTCGATTACAGTTCCTATCTCGAAAGAAATCAATGTCCTGCAAACGATAAGTTATGTTACGAAGAGGCGGTTTGGTTGCCGCAAAATGTTTTGCTTGCGGGAAAACCGGATATGGATGAAATTGCGTTGGCAATAGAAAAGGTGAGAAAAAATGCCAATGAAATAAATAGTAAAATTTAATAAATCTGTTCAGGTTAAAACTGTCGGGAATCTTTTCAAAATTATATTTCCAAAATGACAGATAAAATATTCCGTTCTTGTCTATAATCAAAAATTATGAAAAAAATATCGTTTGTTTTTGTCGCTTTTATATTTATTCTATCATCGGTTTTTAACTCGAGTGCTGCCGTTTCCACAAAAAATATCGGGGGCTGGAAAGCCGGAGTTTCACGAATAAAAATAACTCCAAAAGAGTCGATGTGGTTGGCAGGGTATGCAAATCGAACAGCTCCCTCGGAAGGGAAATTGCACGATATTTGGGCAAAAGCAGTTGCTCTTGAAGATTCAACCGGAAACCGGGCAGTTATTATTTCAACCGATTTATTGGGAATGACCAAAGCTTTGGCAGGGAAAATAAAGTCGCTTATAAAAGAACGCCATCATTTGTCGGCTGGCCAGATTCTGATTAATAGTTCGCACACCCACACCGGGCCGGTATTAAATAATGCTCTTTTCGATATTTATCCGTTGGATGAAAACGAGAAGAAAAAGATTGCCGATTATACGGTTTGGCTCGAAGAGAGAATTGTTTCGGTTGTCGATAAAGCATTTCGTTCGTTAAAACCGGTAAAAATTTATTCGGGAAACGGCGTTACACGTTTTCAGGTAAACCGTCGGAACAACAATGTTTCGGCTCTGTTAAGCCAATCGGAATTAAAAGGGCCAAACGATTACGCGGTGCCGGTAATAAAAATTGAGTCGAAGTCGGGGAAAGTTGTGGCTGTTTTGTTTGGTTACGCTTGTCATCCTACCACACTCGATATTAACTACTGGTCGGGCGATTATCCGGGGTTTGCACAGCTCGAGATAGAGAAAAATTATAAAGGCGCCACAGCTCTGTTTCTTCAGGGAACGGGTGCCGACCAGAATCCGTTGCCACGGCATTCAATTGCGCTTGCACAGCAATATGGGAAAGAGCTTTCGGCGGCTGTCGACAGGGTTTTAAATGAAGAGATGAGTGAATTGTCTCCTGTTTTAACCACCGCTTATTCTGAAGTAGATTTACCGTTTTCTGATTTTCCATCGGAAAAGAAGCTTCGGGAATATGCTGAATCGGAAGTCGATTTTATCAGACGGTGGGCCGAGAGAATGCTTGCTAAACTCGAATCAAATCAATCTTTTATTACCTCTTATCCGTATCCGTTGCAGGTGTGGAAAATTGGGGAACAGGCAATAATTGCAATGGGTGGCGAAGTTGTAACCAACTATTCATTAAAACTGAAAAAGATTTACGGATTCAACACTTTTGTATTTAGTTATTCGAACGACGTAATGGCATATATCCCTTCGGAGGAGGTATTAAAAGAGGGCGGATACGAAGGCGAAATATCGCAAATGGTTTATGGTTTGCCGGCACCGTGGAAACCCGATATTGAGGATATTATTTTTACTGAAATAGAAAAATTAGCAACAAAAGCAGGAGTTGAAAAAGTTGAAAATTCCGGTTCCGACGGGAAACTTATTGCCGAAAGGTATTTCTCGGGCTTCGAAAAAGCGCACGACACGTACAACGCCATCTCAACTGCAAGCGATGGAAATATCTATTATGTGCTCTCGTCGCAGGCTTACGACAAAGGCGGGCAGATGTATGTTTATTCGCCCGATTCGGACAGTATAGCATTTGTTGCCGATTTAACCGATGTTTGCGGCGAAAAAGATGCCAAGGCAATTTCGCAGGGGAAAAGTCACGTAAACTTTTATGAACGCGATGGGAAGCTTTATTTTGCCACCCACGTTGGTTTTTACGAAATGATAAACGGTAGCGAATGTTTGCCGGTAAATGCTCCTGAAGGATATAAACTGTATCCGGGTGGGCATATTTTGTCGTACGATTTAGCCACAAAACAGTTCGACGATTTAGCCATTGCCCCCGAAGGAGAGGGAATAATTACATTTACAATGGATAAAGAGCGCGGCCATATTTATGGGATTACGTGGCCTACCGGCTATTTTATTCATTACAATATGAATAGTGGTAAATTGGAAAACCTCGGTGCCGTTTCGGAAAAAGGTGAGGCGGGAACGCCGGGAGACGATTACCGTGTTCTATGCCGTTCGATGTTTGTTGACAATAAAACCGGAAATGTTTACTACTCCACTTCCGAAGGGAATATTTTCAGGTACAATCCGCAGATGAAAAAACCGGAGATGATGAAAGACGTTAATTTACGTTTAGACTATTTTGGGAAGTATTCGCCCGACAATCCCGGGAATATGGGATACAACTGGCGAAGGATAATCTGGTACGAGCGCGAAGGTGTGGCGTACGGTGTTCACGGAAATTCGGGCTATCTGTTTCGGTTCGACCCGCGAAATTCTAAGATTGAAATTGTGGATAGAATTACTTCGGAACCATCGAAAAAAAGCGGAATGTTCGACCAGTTTAGTTACGGGTATCTCGGGTTCGAACTCGGCCCCGATAATCAGACTTTGTATTACCTCACCGGAGGCCCGATTTACATCGATGGCAAACGGGTAAAGGGCGTTGATGAAATTGCGATGGGCGCAGCAAAAGGACTCGAAAACTTACACCTTGTCACGTATAATATTCCTAAAAAGGAGTACATCGACCACGGCCCTGTTTTTTATAAAGACGGAACACGCCCGACATATGTAAACTCGATTGCAATTGATAAAAAAGGAAATGTTTATACTCTTGCCCGCTATAACCACAATGGTGAGGAGATTGAAGATTTAGTGAAAATCGGAAATCCTTTTACAAAAAATTAGTAGCTGTTATCCGGGGCAATCTTATAAACTTGTGGGGAATGAATAATTTTGTTCATTTACTTTTAATTTAACCTGCATTGTTTATCTGTTTCGTTCGATGTAGCTGCAAGAGAGTTTGGTATTTTCAGTAAAGTGCGAAAGACAGGAAATTCAACCAAATTTTTAGCAACACATTCACCAAATTTTTATTTTATTTTCTCCTCTATTCAAACGAGAAAACGGTCCGGCACTGTTAATAACCGGGCGTTTTCTGTTGTTGTAGTCGTGGTCGATGGTTAAAGAAGTTCCATCGCGATTTTCGAAAGCAGCTTTAGGAATTACTGCTTTCCCCAGAGTTTTTGTAGTTATTAATTTAGTTTTATGGTTAAAAAAATTATTGTCGGGTGTAAAACTGAGAAACAAATTTTCGCCGTTCTCAATAAGCTTAAGTTGAGGATTATAGTTGGTCGAGTTCAGTAGAATGCTGTCGTGTGCCGATGGTTTTGCCCCGTTATAATAAACATTTCCAACAAATTTTACGTTGTAAGTTGTTTTTGTATAGCCGGTTAGTCCATAATTCTCGCTGTTCTTTTTATTTGCATTTTTCCCTTTGCCCACAAAAATATTATTTATAAACCTGTCGTCGCCACCTTTAATTACGGTGAGTCCTGCAATAGTTGTTGAGTGGGGTAAAAAATAGGGTGTAAAACGGTTTGGATCGGGCCACTGATAAACAGTTCCGGCAATTAGGTTTTGTAGATATGCACCACCTTCCGACTGTGTTCGGATGGCTGCCGGCGATAGAAAAATATTATTATCGACAACAAACGGACCATGATTAACTTCCAGAAAAAGATCTTCCCAGTCGTTATTGTAAAACAGATTTCCGGAAACACGTGTGCCCTGCGTCATCCAATCGAGCCAAATTCCTCGCCCGCAATTGTGAATACGGTTTCCGCGAATAACAGCGTCGATTGCAGCATGAAATTTTATTCCTCCAATTTCGGCTCCATGGAATTGCCGTTTTGTATGAATATCGTGAATATGATTGTTCTCGATTGTACTAAAAGCGGCGCCCATACTTCCACAAATTGCTGTCTGTTCGCAAGCAAAAATTTCGTTGTTACGAACAATGTGCGAGCCAACATGTTCTTTGTTCCAGTTGTGTCATAATACTCTGAAAGTAACCTCAATGTAATGTATATTTCCATCGTTGTTTATACTCTCTTTGTCTTGCGACCAAACATTTTGGCCGCTCTCCCGCTCTTTCCCCAGTGTAATTCCCGAACATTTCGAGTTGCTTATTACGTTGTTTTCAATTATCCATCCTTTGCACCAATGTGGTGCAATCATTCCAACCTGCTCGGCTGTGGGTGCTCCCCACTGCGTTGCTGCCTCGCTAATATAAAAACCGCTGATTGTAATATAATTTATAAAGAGCTGCTCGGGATAAATGCATGATTTACGGGTACTTATTTCAACCAATTCTTTGTTTGGATTGAATTCGTGAAAGTTTGCCCAAATGGTTGTGCTGTTGCTATTGTTTTTGCAGTACCAAGTGTAAGTCGACCCTTTAGGGTCATCAATTTTTGGATTGGCAACCGGATGAAGAACTTTCTCAAGAGTTTCTTTTTCGAAAAGCGATTTGCCATTTAAAAAAACCTCTCCGGTATGGTGAATTCTTCCTAAACCGTAAAACCAGTCGCCATAAATCGAATCGCGATACGGATTGTAA
>JALUZN010000239.1 GCA_027011835.1 Draconibacterium sp.
CCATTGTAGTTTAGCTATTCATCGACAATTTCACCAAGTTCACTATTAATATTTTTTAATAAATCTTTGTACTCTTTGTCCACAGTAATTACACTCATTTTGTCGGCAATAATTATTTCGGGGAATTTTACCGCAAAAACTTTTGTGGCATTTATTACAGTGGTTTTATTAACTTGTAAAAAAGTTATTTTAGGGAAAAACTCAATAAATTCTTCGAATGGTTTTTGGGTTGTAACTTCTTCGTCGGAAAGATAAATGGTTGTATTATCGCCATCTTTTTCAATAAAATATACATCATCAATGTTTATTTTTTCAAGTCCCTGTTTGGCATGAACGATAATTTGATTTTTTTCGTGGTCTTTTAGATCGAAGAAGGTATTGAATTGTTCGCTTTCAAATTTTAATTTCAGGTCGTTACTAAATTTAAAAATTGCAATTTCAATGTTGGTTTGTAAATCTTTATCGGTAAATGGTTTAATAATATAACCATACGGAAGTGCAACTTTTGCTTTATTTACCGTTGCAATATCGGCATTTGCAGTAAGGTAAATAATTGGCACATCGTGCTTTTCAATAATTCTCCGTGCTGCCTCAATTCCGGTCATTTCGCCTTTTAAATTAATATCCATTAGTACTAAGTTGGGTAGCGAGCGTTCTACCTCTTCGATAGCTTTTAGTCCGGTGTCAACCGAGTTTTGTACTGTATATCCCAGGTTTTCAAGACTCTCTTCAATATCAGTTGCTACTAATATTTCGTCTTCAACAATTAAAATTTTGTATTTCGAATTCATAAATAAGTTGTTTTAAATATAATTGTAAATTTAGTTCCGTTTGAAAAATCGCTTTTTAATGTTCCTTCGATTTGTTGCACCAGTTTGTGAAGGATTTTCATTCCCAACGATTTTGTTTTTGTTATGTCGAAAGTGTCGGAGATTCCAATGCCGTTATCGCTGACAACTAATTTGTATTCATCGTCTTTTTGGTTTGTAAAATGGATGCTGATTATGCCATCTGATTTGTCTTTAAAGGCATATTTAAACGAATTTGAAATAAGCTCATTTATAATTAATCCGCACGGAATTGCAATGTCCATGGGTAAATACGCATCGTCAATCTGATAGTCGAAAATGACATTTGCCTGGTGGCTGGTATAAGATCGGGCAATGTTATTTGTTAAACTTTTAATGTAGCTCGAAAAATTTATGTTGGCTAAACTTTTGTTGTTGTACAAGTTTTCGTGAATTAGAGCCATTGAATGAATCCTGTTCTGGCTTTCTTGTAAAACGTCTTTTAGTTTTGGGTCGTCGATGTTGCGGCTTTGCATACGTAAAATGCTCGAAATTATCTGCATATTGTTTTTTACCCTGTGGTGTACTTCGCGCAGTAAAATCTCTTTTTCGGCCAGCGATTTTTTCAGATACTCTTCGGCTTCTCGCCTTTTTTTCTCTTTTCGCTCAAGTTCCCACTTCATCAGCGTAATTCCAGCAAACTCATCGATAAGCGACAGTAGTTTTTTTGCTTCAACAGGTTTCATTAAATACCCGTCAATTCCGAGGTGAATCGACTCAACAAAACTGTCTTTTTCGCTGTATGCCGACATAACCACAAATTTGGCGTCGGGAGCAATCTTTTTAATCTCTTTTACCATCTCAAGCCCGTTCATTACCGGCATTACCATGTCGGTAATAACCAAATCGGGTTTGTGTTTCTGGTACAATTCCAGACCATGGTAGCCATCTTTTGCTATGTATAAGTTGTTGACGTGTTTCTCCAAAATTCGTCGATACAATTGTCGTATTGTTTCGTTGTCGTCAACAAACAGCACAGAGATATTATATCGTTGTCCCGGCTCCAGTTCTCTCATTATATTTTAAGTTTAGTTTTAAATTGTTTATCAATCATCTGAATTAATTTTTCGGCAATAATTGGTTTAAAAATAACATCGTCGCAGCCCGATCTCGATATTTCTTCGTATGCATCGCCCATTACGCTGGCTGTTTGTATTACAATTGGAATATCGGGGGCAATTTGTTTAATTTGTTTTGTGGCCTGAATTCCATCTAAAACAGGCATTCTAATGTCCATTAATAAAAGGTCGGGCTTGGTTTCGTTTTTTATAAATTCAATGGCATCGTGGCCATTTCTTATCCAAATTACATTTACTTTTGTTTTTCTCAATTGAGTTTTTATCAATACAAAATTAATCTCTGTATCGTCGACTACTGCAACTGTTTTATCTTCCCAATTAAATTCCATAATTTATTTGTTTGGTTGATTGTTGTTTGCTACCGGAAGCGTAAAAATAAACTCCGAGCCCACATTAATTTTACTTTTTACTATTACATCACCCCCCATTAATTTTAGGTATGTTTTTGTAATTGCCAAACCAAGGCCTGTACTTTCTCTTCCCGATGTAATGTTGGTTGATGCCTGCATAAAACGGTCGAAAATATGGGGTTGTTGTTCCTCTTTTATTCCAATACCTGTATCTTTAACCCAAAACTTCAAAATGTCGTTTTCTAAAACATATTCAAATGTAACTCCTCCTTCATCGGTATATTTACAA
>JALUZN010000240.1 GCA_027011835.1 Draconibacterium sp.
TTCTGGTTGCCGCGGCAAAAACCGGTAAAGTAGTAAATATTAAAAAGGGACAGTTTTTGTCGGCAGGGGCAATGCAGTTTGCTGTAAACAAAGTAAAAGAGAGCGGTAACAGCAACATTGTTTTAACCGAACGCGGGACTACTTTCGGGTATCAGGATTTGGTGGTCGACTACCGGGGAATTCCGGAGATGCGAAAAATGAACGTTCCTGTGGTTTTAGACATTACCCATTCGTTGCAACAGCCCAACCAAAGCAGCGGTGTTACGGGAGGCAAACCCGAACTAATTGAAACCATTGCACGCGCAGGAATTGCTGTGGGAGCCGATGGAATTTTCATTGAAACACACCCCAATCCTGCCGTTGCAAAATCGGACGGAGCAAATATGTTGCAACTCGACAAGTTGGAAGAGTTGCTTAAAAACTTGGTTGATATCAAACAGGTTGTAAACAGCTTTAAATAAAAAAGCAGTCGTTTCCGGCTGCTTTACAATATCTTAAAAATTGTTGTTTATAAACAACAAAACTATTTCTCAGAACTTTGTCCGTAAAATTCATTCAACGAAATTAAGTCGGACGAGTTACAAACCGGACAGTGTGTTGTATCGGCTGAGTAGTTGCTAAAACTAGCCTGACACGAATTGCATTTAAACCAGTTTTTGTCGAAATAGATATCGCCACCTCTAAAAATCAGGTCGCGTCCTTCAACAAAAGCGGTCGCCACTTTAATTCTGGCCTCTTCATAAATACGTGTTAATGTTGGCCGCGACACATTCATATGCACAGCAGCTTGCTCCTGGGTTAAATGTTGATAATCAAGCAACCGGATTGTTTCATACTCCTCAAGGCGAAGTGTAACTTCGTTTGATTTTCTTCCGCGCACTCCAAAAACCGACATTCCTTTAATGACCGGCGGTACCTGAATTCTTCTGTTTCTTTTTTTCCTTGGCATGTTAAATTGAATTAAGTTTGCTTAATAAAAAGTGGTCGACAAGCACCAAAGCTGCCATTGCTTCAACAATGGGGACTGCACGTGGCAACACACACGGGTCGTGTCGTCCTTTCGGATTAATAGTTATTTCATTACTGTTTTTATCAACTGTATTTTGCTCTTTCAACAAAGTAGCAATGGGTTTAAAAGCCACATTAAAGTAGATGTCTTCGCCGTTTGAGATACCTCCCTGTATTCCGCCGGAATTATTTGTTTTGGTGTGAATTCCATCGTTGGTATGCACAAAAACATCGTTGTGCTGCGAGCCACTCAATTTTGTTCCTTCGAAACCGGAGCCGTACTCAAATCCTTTTACAGCATTTATTCCCAACATTGCTCCACCTAAATCGGCATGAAGTTTATTAAATACCGGTTCGCCCCAACCTACCGGAACTCCCGATGCAACTCCGGTAATAACGCCGCCAACGGTATCGCAGTCTTTGGCTGCCTGCTCGATACGGGCTATCATTTTTAAAGCAGTTTCGGCATCGGGGCATCGCACAATATTTTCTTCCGTTTTCGAAAGATCGAGCTCTTGATAGGTTTTGTTTAAAGCAATCTCGCCAACCTGCGAAACATACGCATTAATTTTAACACCCACTTTAGAAAGAATCTGTTTGGCAATTGCTCCGGCAACTACGCGGGCAATGGTTTCGCGTGCCGACGAACGGCCTCCTCCCCGATGGTCGCGCGTGCCATACTTTTTACTGTAAGTATAATCGGCATGAGAAGGACGATAAATATCTTTTAAATCGTTATAATCGTTCGAGTGCTGGTCTTTATTCCAAACAGCAAAAGCAATAGGCGTTCCCTGTGTTTTGCCCTCGAAAACACCCGAAAGAAATTCAACCTGATCGGGCTCTTTTCGTTGCGTGGTAATTTTCGACTGGCCGGGTTTTCTTCTTACCAAATCGTTCTGAATCAATTCTACATCCAATTCAATTCCTGCCGGACAGCCATCTATAATTCCGCCAATTCCTCGCCCGTGCGATTCGCCAAAAGATGTTAATCGATATATTTTTCCAAAGGTATTCATAAGCCGGCTAAAAAAAATTTGTTTCTGTTTATGGCAGAAACAACGTGTAAAATATGGAATTTGAATTAATAATCAAAATATTAATTTAAACTGCAGGTATTTAAACACCGCATCCGCATCCGCCACCATGTTCGTGCTCGTGCTCGGTACTGCAAGAACCACTTGTACTACAAGTGCTACAGCCACTATCGGCA
>JALUZN010000241.1 GCA_027011835.1 Draconibacterium sp.
ATCCGAAAAGGCCAACAATCTCGGGCGATAAATATTCTGAGTATAAATATGTTGTAGTAAAAAAACCAATTACCACACCCAAATACGACCAAATACTTCCTTTAATACTTTGTTTAATTATTATTCCCATATTGGTTTTTGTGCAATATTAATTGCCGCCCTTTTTGTTTCCCTGAAAATAAATCTGATTGTTAAATCAGCTTATAAATTCCCAAAAGTGTTTTAATTAATTATTTTTGTCAGGCACTTAAAAAAATAATTTCATGTCAAAAATAAAAGACTTAAAACATATTTTACCAAATCTGGTCATAATTCTCATATTTATTATTCTTGCTTATGCATATTTATTCCCTTTGCTCGAGGGAAAAGTTTTACATCAATCAGACATTAGCCATTTTAAAGGCATGTCGAAAGAGCTAAAAGATTACCGCGAAGCAACCGGGAAAGAGGCTCTTTGGACCAACTCGATGTTTAGTGGAATGCCGGGATATATGATTTCGGTTCGGTACGACAATAATCTGGCTGTTCATTTAAAAACTGTATTAAGCAGACCATTCCCGCTTGCAATAAAGATTATTCTCTATTTTCTAGGCTTTTATATTCTTTTAATAAGCTTGGGCATTAAACGGTGGCTGAGTGCAATAGGTGCAGTTGCGTTTGGATTATCGTCCTATTTTATAATAATTCTTGCTGCCGGCCATAACTCGAAAGCCGATGCGTTGGGATATCTGCCAATAGTTGTTGCCGGTGTTTTATTGGTTTTTAAAGAGAAACGAATACCCGGCGTTCTCCTTTTTACCATAGGTCTGTCGCTGGAAATCCTTTCAGGTCATCCGCAAATTACCTATTACGGGTTAATTATGCTTGCTGTTTATGGCGTTGTTGAATTTGTTTATGCAATAAAAGAGAAAGCACTGGCTCCGTTTATAAAATCGGCACTATTTCTTCTTGCCGGTGCAATTATGGCTGTTGGAATGAATTTTGCCCGACTTTATACTACTTGGGAATATTCGAAAACCACTATCCGCGGGCCGGCAGAGCTAACAAAAAAAAATAAAAAGAAAAAATCGGGATTAGATAAAGATTATGTCGTTCAGTGGAGCTACGGAATTGATGAAACACTTACATTATTAATTCCAAATTATAAAGGGGGTGCAACACAAATACATCCCGGAACCAATTCCGAGAGTTATAAATCTCTCCGTAAACATGGTGCAAAAGATCCGAAAAAAGCACTTAATTCAATATTAATGTATCATGGCTCGCAACCCATGACTTCGGGCCCTGTTTATGTTGGGGCAATTATTGTGTTTCTCTTTTTCCTGGGGCTGTTTGTTGTAAAAGGGCGGTACAAATGGTGGCTTTTGTTTGCAACCATTATTTCTATTGTCCTCTCGTGGGGTGGAAATATTATGGGACTTACAAGTTTTCTGTTAGACTACCTGCCTATGTATAATAAATTCAGGGCTCCAAGTATGATTTTAATTGTTGCCGAAACAACAATGCCCCTGCTGGGTTTTATTGCACTAAACGAAAT
The DNA here is from genome assembly GCA_027011835.1 of Draconibacterium sp. Lineage (GTDB taxonomy): Bacteria > Bacteroidota > Bacteroidia > Bacteroidales > Prolixibacteraceae > Draconibacterium. Next base: position 1,538 of record JALUZN010000241.1, read on the forward strand.
CTTAACAGGAAAAACATCGAAAGCAGAGCTGATGAAAGGGTTAAAATGGGCAACAATAATTACCGGTGGTATAGCGCTTCTTTTTTCTATTGCCCCGGGAATTTCGAGCGATTTTAGCAGTCAGTACGACCTGAGATTTCAGCTCCCCGACTGGCTAATTCGTGCAGCAGAAACCGACCGAAAAGAGGCATTAAGTTCCGATGCATTCCGCTCGTTTATATTTATTATATTAACTGCCGGATTGCTCTATTTATGGAGTATTAAAAAGCTTAAAACAAACCTTTTTATTGCCGCGTTAGGAATTCTTATTTTAGTTGATTTGTGGGCTGTTGACAAACGCTACCTGAACAACGATAATTTCGTTTCGAAACGGGTATCGAGAAATCCATTTCCCGAAATGCCGGCCGATAAAGCAATTCTTCAGGATACCGATTTATATTATCGGGTTTTACCTCTGCAAAGTCCGTTTCAAGATGCACGTACTTCGTACTATCATAAAAATGTGGGCGGTTATCATGCTGCAAAATTACGGCGTTATCAGGACATTATTGAACACAATCTGGCTCCCGAAATACAACAGTTAATTAGCGGATTTAAAGCCGGAAATCACCCCGATTCGATATTGAGTAAACTGTCGGTTATTAATATGCTGAACACCCGTTATTTGATTTACGACGTAAATAAACCGCCGTTAAAAAACAGATATGCATACGGAAACGGATGGTTTGTGGGAAGATATAAAATAGTTAACGATGCCAACGAAGAGATTGCAGCTCTTAAAACAATTAACCCATTGGAAGAGGCCGTTCTCGATAAACGATTTAAACGATTTGTAAAAGGTAAAACATTTAATAAAGACAGACACGGCTCGATAAAATTAGTTGAATATCAACCCAACTATTTGAAATACGAAACAAATGCCGGGTCGGAACAACTGGCTGTATTCTCTGAAATTTTCTATAAAAACGGATGGGATGCGTTTATCGACGGGAAAGAGGTAAAACATTTCAGAGTCGACTATATTTTACGCGCATTAATTCTGCCCAAAGGGAAACACATTGTTGAGTTTAAATTTGAACCAAAATCGTTTATTGTTGGCAGTAAAATTTCGTTGGCAAGTTCTGTTTTGTTTATTTTAATACTTATTGGCTATGCTTTTAGTAAATTAAAAAAACAGGCAAAAACAGAAATTCCTGATAAACAGGAATAAGAAAATATTACTCGTCGAAATCTTGAGTAATCAGTGGTTTTTTGGGTACCGAAATAATATCGATATGAAGAGCCATAAGCAATAAAATAAAACCTATTAAAATGGGTAACGATGCAATTGTTACTTGTCCGGTAGTTGCAACAATTCCTGTGGAGCTACTGCGAATCCAAAAAAATGCGGTCATAAAAATACCGAAAAGCAGAGAGATACTTCCGCTGAGCATTTCGAGTGTAGCCACATTAAAATCGCGCAGAAAATAGTTGTAAAAAATACGTTTAAAAAACCTGTTTATGTATTTAAGAGGAAAAGTAAATGCGGTTTGCGATATACTTAAATTACTTTTTTCGTCGGCATAGTAGGCCTGCATTGGAACATCAATAACAACCGCTTTTACTGTCGATAACCTGAACAACATATCGCTTTCGAAAAAATATCGGTTTTCAATTTTCTCGAGCGGAAGTAGTGCCAGCGCATTTTTGTGAATGGCAATAAATCCGTTGGTTGGGTCCATAATGTCCCAATATCCATTAACAAATTTATTTACGAGCGAAAGCAAACTATTTCCAAGAATTCGCATTGCCGGCATTTTTCGTAACGACTCGAGATTGTAAAAACGGTTTCCTTTTACATAATCGGCCTCTTTTTTTAAAATTGGATTTATAATTTTTTTAATTAAATGAGGTGGCATCTGCCCATCTCCATCGAGCTTTACAAAAATATCGACTCCTTTTGTCTTAGCATATTCAAATCCGCTTTTAACGGCACCTCCAACACCCCTGTTTTCGGAATTGAAAATAACCGAAACTCTCTGGTCTGTACAATTTTCCTGAACAAACTTACCACTGTTTTGCGGGCATTTATCATCAACAACAACAATTAAATCTATCTCTTTCCCAATTTTGCTAAGAACAGATAGAATTTGTTCGCGAACCTTGTAACAGGGTATAATTACTGCTGTTTTCATTATTTTGTTTTTTCAGGAGTGGCTAAATAAACTTCAATAGCTGTAAAGAATCGCTTAACTGGATAAACCTGAGCCGAGTAATACCACATTAATGTTATCATTCCGAAAAAGAACCGTTTTGCCGACGAGCGCATAATTCCTTCAATTGAGTCGGCTCGTAAAACCAGTTGATTAAGTAAAACCAAATAGGCAATAAGAGGCAGTAATACTACAATTAAAGTTATCAGCGATTCCTTTTTTAAATAAAGCCAAATTAAGTTCAGAACAATTGCTCCGTAGAAAACATAAATTGTTATTCCGTAATATATTTTATGGTAAAAGCTTTTTCCTGCTCCCCTTAAAATCCGCATTATATAGTCGCCATCGAGATTGGGAAGAATGTTTATTTCAACCTGAACAAACTGATCCATTAAATCGATATGAGCTTTTAAATAGATTTGCCACAAAATAAAAGGTAGTGCTGTTGCAATTAAAAACAGAAATGGTTTAACAAACTCTTTTTTACGAATAGAAATGTACGCATAAAACAGAAATGCAGCACCAATATAAACAATTCCTTCACTCCTAATCCAGCCATTTAAAGCCAGCATAATAACCGAAAGAAGCAGGTATTTATTTTGTTTTGTATTGTTCCAGGTAAAAATGGCAATAATGCCAATAGACCCGTACATTGCCTGTGTAACGCTAGTTGTATTTATGGCACTTTGTGCATACAACTCGGGAGAAGCCATAAAAAACAGAGTGGCAATAATTGCTCCCAGTGTTGAAACATTGCGTAACATGAGTGCATAAAACGAAAAAACAAATGAGATGAAAAAAAGTGCCGGAATAATTTTCGACATCTCGAATCCGAAAATATACGAATACGCCAAACTCAAAGCATACAATGGAGGATAGGCAGCTCCCCAGCCTACTCGCTTCTCATAAATCAAACTATTCATCATTTTTCCCTCGGCTGCAATAACTTTCCCGTATAAATCGAAAGAGCTTAGCGAGTCGGAAGCAGCAGTTGGCCAATACAAATTTTTAATTGTAACACCGGCAAGCAAAAAAAGAATAACGCCAACAAACGCAAGCCATACTAAATTAAATTTTCCCACAAAAAAGAACTCCTTAAAGTTCTTTGTACGAAACTTTCTTAATCTATCTCCTGGGTTTGTTATCAGTTTATAATTTAATGCCAAAACAGACAATCCAATTCCCCAGAGCAAACTGTTTCTGGCAATGCCAATGCCAATAATATCGAATAAAAACATCAGAATTGTGATGGCTCCCATGCCAATCGGAAACGAAAACCCAAAAAACTCAAGAAGAGAAAATTTACCAATTAGTGCAAGAATACTTACACCCAGGAAGAACGCGATAATAATGCCTAAATAACTCATTTAATGTTTTTTATATCGACCAATCTTTTTTGTATCAACCGGAATAACAGTAAAAGCAACTTTGTTTTTTACCCTGAATGGAAGATATTGGTACCCAAATTTGTTAACAATAGCTACATGTGTTACTTTTTTCAAATACACAGAATCTTCCGGATTTTTTTGATAAACAGGTTTTCGTGGATATAAAAAATAGGTTGCATGTCTTTTCGAAGTTAACCAATCCATTTTATGCCTTTTATCAACTCCTTTTATAATTGAATCGGGAGGCATTAAAATTATTGCCGAATCGGGAGTATGTTTTTTTATAAATTGCAGATAAGAAGCAATATAACCTATTTTTGCCTGAAGTTTTTGGTCGGTTGTAAAATTGCGGTGTTTCTTTATAAAGTTATAATTTTCATGAAAAAACACGTTTTCAATCCATTTGTAACTTTGTGTGTTATTGTAAAGACTCTGAAAAACAACAAAAAAAACTATCCCAATTAAAAGATTGCGAAGAAGAAATCCGAACCATGTTTTCGACGGACGTTTAAAAACTTCGTATTTTGAGGTAGTCTCTTTCCCTTTTTTTCGGTGTTTTTTATATTTCGATTTGGAAGATTTCTTCATTTAAGCAGGTTTTATACATTTCAAATATACTCAATGTTTATTATGAAAGAAAAACAAAAAACCATATTTATTAACAAGACCGGATTTGTTGTACTTTTGCAACACAAAAAACTTTTTTAGTATAGTTAAAAACAGAATCTAAACGTTTTACCGCCCTATGAATAACCGGCTTACATCCGACTTTTTTAAACGCGATGTGTTAGAAGTGGCTCCCGACCTGATTGGGAAAACATTAGTTCGGCGTTTTAATAATAACCAAATAAAACGCTACACAATTTCCGAAACCGAAGCGTATCGGGGAGGCAACGACCGCGCATGCCATGCCAATAAAGGAAGAACAAAACGTACCGAAATAATGTTTGCTGAAGGTGGTGTAGTTTATGTTTATCTGATTTACGGAATGTATTGGATGCTTAATTTTGTTACCAGCGAAAAAGAGAATCCATCGGCAGTATTAATTCGTGGAATCGATACTATTCTTGGCCCGGGGAAAGTTGGGAAAGAGTTGCAACTCGACAAATCTTTTTATGGCGAAACCCTTTTTACTTCCAACAAATTATGGGTCGAAGAGTCGGGAATTGAGCCAAAATATTCAACCGCAAAACGCGTTGGAATTGATTATGCCGGCGAGCCTTGGGTAAACAAACCGTGGCGATTTATTCTAAATCAATAAATTACATAGTGAAATTGTATAACGTTTGATGGGTTTTTTATGGGCAACATTTACTCAATCCCAATAACTTTTCAGTTTATACAGTATTTTGCGACGATTCGACATTAAACAATTTTCACTATATTTATTCGGAACAAAAAAAATAAATTATGGTCGCCCCGAATAATTTACCCGAAGAGTTTCTCCAGTATATCTGGGAAAACAAACTTTTTTTTACCGAAAACAACCAAACAACTTCCGGCGAACCGGTTGAGGTTTTAAATACCGGGCAACACAACAGTAATTCGGGCCCCGATTTTTTTAATGCCAGAATAAAAATTGGCGATACAATTTGGGCAGGGAATGTTGAAATTCATAAAAAATCGTCGGATTGGGAGCGACACAAACATCAAACCGACAAAGCCTACGACAGTGTTATTCTGCACGTTGTTGAGGTTGACGACAAGGAGGTGAGGCGCGAAAACAATGAAAAAATTCCAACACTTGTTTTAACTTACCCCGACTATTTACGAATAAATTACCAAAAATTATTACTTGCACAAACATGGATTGCCTGTCAGAATCAGTTTCATAAAATCGATCCTGTGGTTTTGCAACTTGGGTTTAACCGTTTAATGGTTGAACGACTTGAAGATAAAACCGACGAAATTATTCAGCGGCTCGAACAAAACAACAACGACTGGAATGAGACGTTTTATCAGGTGTTGGCAAAAATGTTCGGGTTTAAAGTTAATGCCGTTCCTTTTGAATTGCTGGCAAAAGCAGTGCCGTTAAAAATTCTTGCCAAACATAAAAACAATTTGTTGCAATTAGAGGCGCTTTTGTTTGGCAGTTCAGGACTGCTGAATAAAGAGTTGCTTGGCGACAGCTATTTCCTTCAGCTCCGAAACGAGTATTCGTTTTTATATAAAAAGTACAATTTAAGTGCAGTGGAAAGTCATCTTTGGAAATTTATGCGGCTGCGACCCGGGAATTTCCCGACCATACGAATTTCGCAAATGGCAGCATTAATTTACCGTTCGCACGGGCTCTTTTCAAAAATAATTGAAATAGAGAATATCGATGAATTGAAAGAGCTGTTCGATGTGAGCGCTTCGGAATATTGGAACTCGCATTATAATTTTAATAAATTATCGAAACGAAATTCGAAAAAAACTTTAGGAGAGCAGTCGGTTAATGCACTAATAATAAATGTTATAATTCCATTTCTTTTCGTTTATGGCGAAAAACAAAACCGGGAACAGTTAAAAAACCGGGCTTTGGAATTTCTCGAACAACTGCCACCCGAGCATAATTCGATAATAACAAATTGGAAAAAATTGGGCGTTGAAACGCACTCGGCATTCGAAACGCAGTCGTTACTTCAACTTAAAAATATATATTGCACACAGAAAAAATGCTTAAATTGCCAAATAGGGGTGAAAATTGTAAAAAACGCAACAAATTAACGAATGGATCAATACAATAAATTTCATGAAGTTTCGAGCAAAACGTTAAAAATTGGTATTCTCCTTTTGGTGTCGATCGTAGCTTTTGGAACCGTTGGATACCATTATCTCGAGGATTTAAATTTCCTCGACAGCATTTACATGACATTTATAACCATCTCAACAGTTGGGTTTAAAGAGGTTGGCGCACCATTAACCAATTTGGGTAAAATTTTCACAATTGTATTAATTATTTCGAGTTTAGGAAGTTTTGCTTATGTGGGCTCGAATCTGGCTCGTTTTGTTTTCGATGGCGAATTGGCAAATTATATAAAAACATACAAAGTGGACAAAAAAATTGCAAAACTGAAAGACCACGTTATTATTGTTGGTTACGGACGTAATGGCGAGCAGGCCGCCTTGGAGCTGGCCGAACATGGAGTAAAATTTGTAATTGTCGACAAGCGCGACAATGTTATCTCGCGAATTCGTGAAAATCCCGATTTGCTCTATTTAAAAGGCGATGCAACTCACGAGGAGGTTTTGTCACAAGTTAAAATACATTCGGCACGCGCATTAATTGCAACCACACCGAACGATGCCGACAATGTTTTTGTAGTATTAACAGCACGAAGTATAAACCCCGGATTAACAGTAATTAGCCGGGCATCGGAGCTGGAGTCGCAAATGAAACTGAAAAGGGCGGGTGCCAGTAACGTAATTATGCCCGAACGAATTGGCGGGCAACGAATGGCAAAGTTAGTTCATCAGCCCGATGTGGTGGAGTTTGTTGAATACATTTTGTTACAAAAAACACAGGATGTGAGTCTCGAAGAAATTTCGTGCAAAAATTTAGCACCTTGTTATATCGGTAAATCTATTTCCGAATTACGAGTGCGCGAATTGTCGGGAGCTAATATTATAGGGGTTAAAATTAGTGGCGCCCGTTATGTTTTTAATCCCGATCCGCAAATGATTCTTTCGCGAAACGACCAGCTTTTTGTTTTGGGAAATCCCGACCAGATTCAGCGGTTGAAAGTAGCAATGGAGACAGGAGAATAGGAGGTTATTTTAACATCAGCTGAACTTTTTTCAAAGCATTAATAAAAGTATCAACCTCCTCTTTTGTATTGTACATGGCAAACGAAATACGCGCAGTACTCTGTATCCCAA
>JALUZN010000242.1 GCA_027011835.1 Draconibacterium sp.
CGACCAAATTATATCGGGTGGTAATTTTCATGGCGAGCCACTGGCTCTTGTTCTCGATTTTCTTGCAATTGCGTTGAGTGAACTGGGAAGTATTTCGGAGCGACGTACTTACCGGTTAATTTCGGGCGAACGTAAATTGCCTGAATTTTTGGTGGCAAAGTCGGGAATTAATTCCGGTTTTATGATTCCTCAATATGCGGCGGCCTCTATCGTTAGTCAAAATAAACAGCTTTGCACACCTTCGTCGGTCGATTCTATTCCATCGTCGAACGAGCAGGAAGACCATGTAAGAATGGGCGGAAACGGAGCTACAAAAGCATTGAAAGTTGTTTTGAATACCGAAAAAATTATTGCCATTGAGTTGTACAATGCAGCCCAGGCAATGGAATTCAGACGACCTTTAAAGACATCACCGTTTCTCGAAAAATTTATAAAAGAATACCGGAAAAAAGTTGCATTTGTTGAACGCGATGTTGTGATGTACGAGGGGATAAATAAAACCATTGAATTTTTAAACGAAACGAAAATTCGTCGACTGCCATAGTTTTCGTTCCGAAGGAAACAACTTCAAAATAAAAAGGCCGGGAACACGATGTTTCCGGCCTTTTTATTCTAAATATCCAAATGTTTAGATTGATTCTGTAACAACAACTTTCGACAGAATTTCGGCATAAGGCAATAACAAGAATTTTTTACCGTCGAAATCGATTTCTGTTCCTGCAAATTGCTTGTAAAGAACTTCGTCGCCGGGTGCAATCTCAGCATTCTCGATGTTGCTGATTGCAATTACTTTTGCAACTTCCTGCTTCTCTTGTGCCGAATCGGGAATAATAATTCCTGAAGCAGTAGTTTGTTCTACTTTATCTTCTGATAATTCTAACAATACATTTTGGTTAATAGGCTGTAACTCTTTCATTTTTCTATTTTTTTAAGATTAATAATTTATTTATCTGATAGTAACTTTTCTATTTGCTCTTTGAACATCTTTTTAGTTTCCTCTTTCGAACGGGCAATTCCCGAAGCCATCGATGGTTTTCCGTTCAACGGAATGTATAAAAAAGCAGGAATTCCGCTAATGCCAAATACACTCGATAGTTCGCGTTCAACCTGTGTGTCGACTTTATAGATTATAATTTTTCCCGAATACTCAACCGACAACTCGTCTAAAATTGGCGAAGCTATTTTACACGGCCCGCACCAATCGGCATAAAAATCGATAATTGCCGGTTTGTCTCCTTTATACTTCCACTCTTTTGGCGATGTTTCGTAATCCCAAACCTCTTTAATAAATTTCTCTTTCGTAAGTTTTACGGTCTCGCCTTTCTCTTCTCCGTTTTTCGAAACTGAGGTTGCCACCGATTTTACCTTATTGATACTGTTTTTAGCTTGTATTGAATTGCCGGTTTGCAATGCAAAAACAGCTGCCAGAATAATTATTATTTTTTTCATACTATATATTTTGTTGCCCGAATGAATTAGCTAATTCCCAGCAAACTATTTATTCTTACTTTATCGAAACCAACAACAATTTGTCCGTTAATATCGGTTTGTGGAACGCCTTGTTGTCCGCTTCTGCGCACCATTGCTTCAGCAGCTTTTTGGTCGGACGAAACGTCAACTTCGCGAAATTGGACTCCGTGTTCCTGCAGGTGCCTTTTTACTGTTGTGCACCACGTGCAGGTTGGAGTGGTGTAAACGGTTACGCTTTTTTGTGGTTTCCCATCTTCCGAGTTGGTTGCAATAAAACTTGCTTTCTCGTAAATAGCTTTTAATTGTTCGCGACTGTGACACCCTTTTACAATGTTTTTCAGCTCGCCATTCTCGAAACTAAGCAGCGTGGGAACCGTTGTAACTTTAAATTCAGGATGAATGTCTCTCACTGTTGTAACATCGGCATTTAACAGAACCTGCTTATCAACATCGGCTTCCGATTCAACAAAACTACTAAATGCACAATCGCTCTGTTCCGAACCTTTTTTGTATAGTAGTAACCATACATCTTTGTTCGTTTCCAACTCCTTTTTTAAAATGTTTATGTTTGAAATCTCTTTCATATTAATTAAAAAACTTTTTTGAAGTACACATAGTTATAAATCCATTTCCTGTTTGGCAAATATATATTAATATTTGAATTTGTTCGAACCGCATTGCAATTGTTATGCCATTGCAGCTTTTGTCAGTTTATATGAAAAAAATGTCAGTTTTTTTATATCCGACGCAACCTTTTTTTTAAAACCTGCATCTTGCAAATGTTATTAATGTTAAAAATTAAAGTAGATGAAGAAAACAGTAATTGGAATTTTAATTGGGTTTTTGTTCGTTTTTGCAGGATGCAACAATGATGACGGTTGCTCGATGAGTGATATGTGGATAGGTTTTGGAATCTATAAAGGAGATGAGAATACAAGTGAAGTAGTTAAGGTGGTTATGGACAATAAAGATGTTTTAGTTCCGATTGCTTCTAGCTATCCTCTGGGCTGGGCAACTTCACTCGATAACGGCGACCGCGTACTGATTAATTATACTATTTTAGATAAAAAGTTTGATGATGGTAATATCC
>JALUZN010000243.1 GCA_027011835.1 Draconibacterium sp.
CAACAGATTGCTTTAACTTATCGATAAATATAAACTCATCGGTTTGGTGTGCCATTTGGGGTTCTCCGGGGCCAAGAATAATTGTGGGAACACCTTTAAAAGCAGATTGAAGGACCGAACCGTCTGTTAAATACGGGAGTGCTTTCGGAAATTCATTGCTATTCCGGTCAACATTGCAGGCACGATATACAACATCGACAAACGGATTATTTTCGTTGGTTGAAACAGCTTTTAAATCAACAAGAACTTCAAAATTCATTTCGCTGCCCAGTTCTCTTTTTAACTGCTCAATTATTTCAGAATGATTAACTTTTGTAGTTGAACGAACATCGATTGTAAATTCGGCATAATCGGGAACCGAGTTAATATTGATTCCGCCGTTCATTCTCCCCACATTAATTGTTGGCAGTCCGAGCAAACCGTCATTCTCTGCATTAAACTGAAATTTTTCGATTTTTGAGATGGCTCGGGCAACTTTATAAATTGCATTATCGCCCAGCTCCGGCATCGACGAATGGGCGGTAACACCTGTAGCAGAAACTTTAATATACAACCCGCCTTTATGTCCGGTAGCCGGAATATTTGCAGTGGGTTCGGCAATTATCAATCCTTTTGCACCGGCCCATTTTTTACGGCTGCCAACCAACTGCTGCGCCCCCTGGCACCCCAACTCCTCTCCCGCTGTAATAACCAATTTTACTCCTCCTTTTGGCGTTCCTTCATCGAATGCCTGAATGGCTGCAAGTACAATTGCTGCCACACCGCCTTTCATATCGGTTGTTCCGCGACCAAAGAGTTTTCCGTCTTTTATTTCGCCGTTAAACGGGTGAACACTCCACTCGTTTGCTCCCAGCGGAACCGTATCTAAATGCCCCGAAAAAACAATGGGTAATTCATTATCGGAGACCCCTTTCTCAGCAAGAACATGCAGCCGATTTTTCTCAAAAGAGATATATTCAACATCGAAACCATTTGTCGATAAAATATTTCCTATAAACTTTGCCGACTCTTTTTCGTTCCCCGGCGGATTAATGGTGTTAAACGCAATTAGTTTTTGCGTTAACGATATTACATTTTCGAGTGACATTTTTAATTTGATTACAATTAAGAGTGATTTACTGCAGCATCAACATTTGAAGATTTTCCCATTTTAGGCAAAAACGAGATAACCACAACACCGGTTAACGCTACAAAAATTAATACTCCAAAACCAATTGAGTATTTTACTGCATCGTTGTATAAATAACCTACAAGCACCGGGAAGAACGATTCGGCAAGTCCGTCGGCAACCAAAATAATTCCCATTGTTCGCCCCAGTGCACGCACGCCAAATAAGTCGGCAGCCATTAACGGAATTATCATATAATCGCCTCCCAGTCCAATTCCAAACACAATTGCAAACACGTAAATTCGTCCTGGAAATGGCGGCAAAAATAACGTTGTAATAGCCATTGCCACAATTAAGTAGATCAAAATCATTACATATTTACGTCCAATAATATCCGACAGCCACCCCATTGCAACTCTTCCAAAAAGACTCGATAACAAAACAATAGAAAAAATATGGGCAGCTTCTCCCTGCGTATAATTTAAATCGCTTAAATAAAGTTTTAAATGCTGACCAACACCACCCACTGCACCAATCGAACACATACTACCAAATGCAAGCAGATAGAAATACGGATTCCTTAAAATTTCTTTCATTGGAACCGCAACCTCAACTTTTTTAGTCGCTATTTTAGCTTTCGATTTCGACGAGTCTTTAATAAAGAAAGCCAACGGAAAAGCGATAATAATAATAAGTACACCCAATATAGAGAGGGCATTTTGCCACCCTAAATTACTCTCGAGATGATTTGCAATAATAGGAACAAGTGCTCCCCCTGCGCCAATTCCAAGATAGGCAATTCCCATTGCTTTTCCGCGGTTTTTGGTAAACCACTTCGAAATTAAAACCTGACACGGCAGCGGGCCACCAAAAACATACCCCAATGCGTTAAAAACATAAAACATATAAAACATCCACAAACTACTCGAACGACTCAGCCCTACAAATGCAACCCCCATTAAAACGGCTCCAAGCATCATTAATCGGCGCGGCCCGTACCTATCTATTATCCAACCCGCTAAAAAACCAAAAAGCGGAGCAACAACTAATTTTCCAACTGCATTTCCAGAGGTTACCTGTGCTCGCGAGTAACCAAAATCGTTGGTCATAAAATCGAAAAAGAAAGGTAGCCCGTAATACGCAAAACCGACTAATGCAAAAAGGGCAAAAAATGCGGTGATAATAATGTATGTTTTCGAACTTTGCGAAACAGATTTAGTTGATTTATTCTTTTCTATCATTCCGGTTTATTCATCAGGTTTATAAGAACGAAAAGTACAAAGTAATTCTTAAAAAGCAATCGAATCTTACTATTCTTTCCTGAGTTTATTTAAACACACTATTTCAGGAATTATTAATAAAATTGCTCTTCCTCGTTCCTCGCCATCGCAATGACATTAATTTCAGATGTTTACCAGATCGAAGAATGCAAAAAATAACTCGGCTCTCTTCATAATTCGGGTTGGTACAATATTAAAATAGATTTCCAAGGGCATTTAAACTTTTGGGTTGCCGGTCAGCGGGATGCCATGATGTTACTTTTGCCCTATCGGGCGAATTTTACTTTTTGGCTTAGTCCAAAAAGTAAACAAAAAGACCAAGGCTGCGTTCGCTTCACTCGGAAAAGCTACGCAATAACGACTAAAATTACTGAACTCGTCGTACCTCCTCAAACAGCAGTAATTTTTCAACGTCGTTATTACTTGTTTTCCGGCTCACCGACCGAGGCCGTCGCTACGAACTGGATTTCAGCATACGCCTCACTGGTCAAAACAAAGAATTTGATCTCCGCAGAGGGGGAAAGCCGTTCATAAAATTTTTAATTGCCCCATCAACCCGAAAGTTGAATTGATCCAATAACTCTTCCTTTGCAAATCAAACCCAAACACACACAATCAATAAACAAGTCGCATCATTGTGAACCCAGCGAAACAATCTCATATTTTAAATGGGCTCTAATGATTAAATTAATAAAATTGATTTACCAAGTTGAATTTCGTAACTTGTATAAAATCATTAAATTAAATCAGATGAAAACCTACTACGACATTCATTGCCACATTTTCAACAAAGACGTTATTATTCGGAAACTGGTAAATGTAGTTCAATCGTTACTCACCATAAAAGATATGATTGACGGGCCTATTTCTGAAGCAGAATTTGAGTATCAACTGAACGGAATAAACAAAACATTGCTCAATGTAACAAAAGACACTTCCGAAGATGTCTTTAAAGTATTAAATTCGGTTTATCAAGGCAAAGTAATTACTACGCCGTTAATGTTCGATCTTACTTATGCCGACGACAACGACGATGAAGACCACGACAACAGACGATACCGTCGTCGTATAAAGCTTACATTTTGGCTAATGTCGTCCGTAATAATACCATATATCCGCCGGAAAGCACGGCGTAAATTTAAAAACGACAAGCTCACAAAAGCCATCGACGCAATGCGCGACAAGGTAAAAGAGTTCAATAAAAGTTTCGAGAAAAAGTCGGATGAAGAGGTGGAGATTTTCGACAATGCCAACTTCGGACAACAAATTGAAGACCTCGAATATATTGCGGGAAAGTACAAAACAGTGCGTCCGTTTTTTAGTGTCGACCCACGCCGCGAATACAAAGGAAAAATTAATACCATTAAAAACCTGGAAGAGAAACTATTGAGTGCCAATGCAAAATTTGCGGGAATAAAACTGTATGCTCCGGCAGGCTTCTCGCCCACCGACCCGGTATTAATGGGAACTCCAAAACAAAAAGGAGTCTATCAGTTTTGTGTTGAAAATAAAATTCCAATTACCGCTCACAACTCGAATGCAGGATTTGCCTGTCTCTCAACAATTTTAAATGTTAAAGGGCACGTAAAATCGAAAAATGCCATTGTAAAAATTAATGGCCCCATTAAATTCGACAATCTCTTTTTCAGCAAACATGCCAATGAGGCAATTGCAGAACGGGCCGACACGCTGAATCATCCGAAACTTTGGGAAATCGTTCTGAAAAAATACCCCGACTTAACCATTAATTTTGCTCATTTCGGAGGCAGCAGTCAAATTCTTGAATATGTGAACTACGAAATAAATAAGAAAAGTATTGATGTCGATATTTTTGAAAACGAGATTCAGTTTTTATCGAAGAACGATAGAGAGATAATTTCATCGGCGTTCAGAAAAAAACGGTCGAAAATGCTTTTACGCGACGATTTTACCATTACAGAGCGCGCAGAAATTTGGAATGCGATGTACCGTGCCGGATTTATAAACAATTGGACAAAAGCTATTTTCGATTTAATTAAGAACCCGAAATACCCGAATGTTTACACCGATTTATCGTGCTTTTCGAGTGGAACACTGCTCCGCTCGGCAGAAACTAACGAACTGACTTTCTCCATAAAAAAAGAGTTAAGAACATTTAAAATTAACTTTTTCGACAAGTTAACTGCCTACGAGAAATCTAAAATCCTGTATGGTTCCGATTACTTCCTGGCTCAATTTTTTGGCCCGACAATGGAACGCTACTTTGCCGACTTTAAAGAAGTCTTTGGCAGCGATTTCGATAGTATTGCAAGCGACAATCCAAAACGTTTTTTAAACGATTAGAGAGACTAATGCAGGGAAAGAGAAAGTGAACTAAAGCAGTTTATTGCTATAAATAAATTCAGTTCAAATATTTACAAATTCCTCTTTCTCCCCTTATTACACTTTTAGTAGAATTATCACAAACAAATTAAAAACTCATACAATGAAACAGCTATTAAAAATTGCCTTTAACGAATTGGGAACCGAAGAGATTGCAGGTGCTCAACACAATCCTGAAGTTTTAAAATATGCCTCGGAAACCGGAATTGCCGGCATTACTACCGACGAAATTCCGTGGTGCAGTACGTTTGTAAACTGGGTTGCCTGGAAAGCGGGATTGCAACACTCGAAAAAAGCAAATGCACGCTCGTGGCTAAATGTTGGCATTAAAACCACCTCGCCCGAGCCGGGAGACATTGTCGTTTTCTGGCGCGAAAGTCCACAATCGTGGAAAGGGCACGTTGCCATATTTTTAGGCTATTCTCAAAATAAAAAACGGGTGTATTGTATTGGCGGAAATCAAGGTAACAGAGTTTCGGTTTCGGCATACCGCGCAAATACAGTATTATCGTTCCAACGATTAACCAGCGACAAAAAGCTTGAAATTCCCGAACCTGAATTAAAAAGAGGAAACCATGGCAAAAGTGTAGTTGCATTGCAGGATGCGCTGAAATTATTAAACATTAACGTGGGAACTTCCGACGGTGCCTTTGGCAAGAAAACCGAAAAAGGAGTAAAAAAATTGCAAGCCAGAAAACCCAACCTCGAGATAAACGGAGTTTACAATGCCGAAACACGCGATTTATTGGAGTCGCTGTTTCAAGCATAATCACACATAAAAAACAATAAAATGACAACTGTAGCAGAATTATCCACAGAAGAATTTAAAGTATTGCTAAGCGAATTTTATGCAGTACCCGAGAAAAGGAGTAAAATGACCACCGCCGAAATTATTGAACTGGCGACACGCTTAAACAAAAAAATTAATGTACCGATTATTAACGAAACCGGCGAGCAAAAAATTCTGGTAAAGATTATTTTAAAAATCGACAATTTCCTTTACGACAATCTACCCAACGAGTTTTACGACTTAGTTCGGTCGGCCGACAAGGGAATTGATAACCGCGAAGCAAAACGGTTGGTGCGCCGCCTTACACGACTTGCCAACCAAAAAATCGACATACCGTACATTCCCGAACTTATGGAAAAAGTGGCGTTTAAATTTGTTATTGGAATGATTGTAAAAGCTGCCCGCAAAAATTTAAAACTCTCATCGGTATTAAAAACTGCCGACAAGGTTGTTGTTACTGCCTCCGACGACGATGTTGAAGATATTTTAGATGATTAACAGATGAAACATTCATGATAAAAGATTTCACACACAGGAGCATGATTAAATTAGAGCACTAATTTTCTTGTCTTGTGTCTTGGTTCTTGTATCTTGATTCTAATTTAAACAGATAAAAACAGTTCCGTATCAGTTAAAAAACAGCAGGTTTTGAGGGGATTTATTGTTTTTCAATTAATTCCCCCAAATTCGTTAAAGGAATGGAACGAACACCAAGTCTTTCCCAGTTTTCGAATGGGAGTGGAATACCCGGCAACTCTTTAATTGCATCGGTAATAACAACAACCTGCTTAACACGTTTAGCCAAACCAACAACCGCAGCATTTACACAAACATTTGTTGTTACACCATATACTACAACAGTTTCAGGAGCTAACACCTGCAAAACAGATTCGGTGTATTTGTTCCCCGAAAAAACGTCGAAAGCATCTTTTCTGATAACAATATTTCGTTGCTTTTTCAGATTTACATTTTCAGGAAACGGCTGATCCCAGTTGATAATTAAAGGATTCTCAGGATTAGTTTCGGGAACAAACTCTGCACCGGTTGTGCTAGCCATACAATGCGGGGGGAAAGTAGAAACAAAATCGGGAGTAGAACTTAATTCAGCCGAACCGGGGTAATGAAAATCGGCGCTATTGATAACCTGTATCGATTTCTCCTCGGCCAATTTGGTTATCTCTTTCCATACAGGTTGTAATAGTTCAGCTCCCGGCACAGCCAATTTCCCTTCGGGCAAAACAAAATCGTTTTGTGTATCCACATTCCAAAACAGCAGTTTTCTTAAAAACATATTTCTCAATTTTGTTTTAAAATTATTGAATAAAAACGACACTTAAACAAAAAAGCCCCGGAATTTCTTCCGGAGCTTTAGCTGTTATAATGAATTCTATTTTAATCCTTTTTGAAGAAAATCTTTAAACTCATCCTCGTTAAACGTAACACCCATTTTCATCTCAGTTCCGTCGGGCTCAATTATTACGTGAAACGGGATGCTGTTTGTTTTATATTTTGAAATCTGTAAATCGAGATTCTTCTTCCCCATCGTTTTCTTCACTTTTCCATCCAATTCCGAAGTTATCCACTCATCCTCAGCCAGAGTTGTTCTATCGTCGGTATAGAGTGCTACCAGCACATATTTCTCAGCCAACATTTTCTGAACTTCAGGATTTGTCCACACCGAGCTCTCCATCTTTTTACAGTTCGAGCAAGCGTGTCCTTTAAAAACCAAAAGCACCGGTTTGTTCTGCTTTTTTGCACAGGCCAATCCCTGTTTATAATCGAAATAGCCGGGCAAACCGTGTGGCATATGCAATTTATCGCCATATTTTACCGCACCGCACACACCAACCGCTTCATTTGAGGTTGTACCACCTCCTGCATTCGAAACAACATAAGAGTGGGTATCGTCTTGCGGTGGAATCAAAGCTGAAACAGCCGACAATGGAGCCCCCAATAAACCGGTAAAGAGGTACACTACAAACGTAAAGGTAGCAATCGACAAGAACAGCCGTCCAATTCCTAAATGTGGCAAATCGGTATCGTGCGCAAACTTAATTTTACCAAGGAAATACATACCAAGGAGAGAGAAAACTACCATCCAAATAGCAAGATAAATATTGCGATTTAAAATTCCAAATCCGTAAACCTGGTCGATATTGCTAAGGAATTTCAATCCGAAAGCCAATAAAATAAAGGCAAAAACTACTTTTATAGCGTTTAACCAACCACCCGATTTAGGCAGTTTATTGAGTGCCGACGGGAAAATAGCGAGCAATGTAAACGGCGTTGCAAATGCCAGTCCGAAAACAAACATTCCCAACAACGGACGCATTCCACCATCTTGCACAGCTTTAATAATTAGTGCTCCAATAAAAGGTCCGGTGCACGAAAACGATACAATAACCGTTGTAAGTGCCATAAAAAATGCTCCTATTAAACCTCCTTTATCGGCTTTTGCATCGGTTTTACTTACAAAGCTACTTGGTAAAATAATTTCGAATGCGCCAAAAAACGAGATTGAAAAAACCAGAAAGAGAATGAAAAATATTAAGTTCGGAATCCAGTGTGTACTTAGAATACTTCCAACGTTCGGGCCAAAAACGCCAATAGAAAAGAGTGCACCGAGAACAGTAAAAATAAATACGATTGAACCGCCAAAGAACAATCCGGTTCTTATCGATTTCCCTTTATCATTACCTCCCTGCATAAAAAACGAAACCGTCATTGGTATCATCGGGAAAACACACGGTGTTAATACAGCCGCCAAACCGGCCAGTGCCGAGATTAAAATAAAGAGCCACAATGTCTGTCCTTCCTCTGTTTTCGAACCATTGGCAGCACTACTTTTATCGATTGTATCTTCGGTAGTTGCAGCCGCTCCCGCATCCTGATTAAATGCAAACGAAAACTCCTCTTCGTTGGGAGGAGTGCAGGTTTCGTCGTTACAGCTCATAAACAGAACGTATCCATCTATTGTTACAGGTTTCGAATCTTTCAGTTTAATTTTTTGTGTTAACACCGCCTGATCGCCAAAATAGCCCACTTTCATTTGAAATGTTTCATCGAAATGAATTTCGGGTGCAGGATTTTTCTGAATTTTTCCAACAAACTCAAACTTCGACGAGTCGGAATAGACAAACGAAGTTGCAATCGGTCCACCTTCAGGCAAATCGGTATCGTACAAATGCCAGCCTGCATCGATTTTTGCTTTAAAAATCAACTCAACTTCATTGCCGTTTTGTTTCGAATCAAAAGTCCAGGTAGTAGGGTTAACAATTTGTGCCTGTGTTAACAGAACTGTTAAAACGAGTGCTAAACTAAAAACTATTTTCTTCATACTGTAAACTTATTTTTCAAACTTATTTAAAAATCAATCAGGCAGTTAAAATAAATGCCTGAACAAAATTTTATAA